>RKRO01000509.1 GCA_007571355.1 Candidatus Poribacteria bacterium
ATTCTAAGATATTGGTTTAACAAAGGAGCGTAGAATGTTTTACGAATTATCACGTCTACCCATCGGAAAGTTACAAATGGTCTTTGTCGTTGTTGCGGTGATCATAGCCTTCGCAGCTTCAACGGATGCCGATCTCAGCGACCCGACGCTATCTGTCTACTATAGTTTTGACGAGGATGGCGATACCGTCAAAGACGGCTCCATTTACGGTAACGACGGGACAATTGAAGGAAAATCTCAGCGAGAAGATGGTGTTATCGGCAAAGCTGTTGTTTTAGAACCACAAACGTGGGTGAACTTAAACGGACCGGAATTTGAAAATGCGCCGGTTGAAGGTTTCACCCTCGCTGTCTGGATCAATCATAACGATTCCCCCGAACCCCAGAGCATCTTCGACGCGATTGGCACTGATCACGCGAGCGGTCTCTTCCATGTGGAAATCCGTCCCGCCGGCTTCAGATGGTTTCATAGAGATGGTGCCCAGGCAGAAGTTTTCAATATCAACCCCGGCCCCGTTATTGACGGTGGGGAGTGGGTCCATTTCACCGGGACTTATGATAGTGGTAGCGGTGACACGAAAATCTACGTCGACGGGAAAATGACACACGAGGCGAAAGGTAAAGGCGAACTTTCAGACAATTGGGGAGTCTCGGCAGCGATCGGACACCATAAGAACGGTCGCTGGTTCGATGGCCTGATGGACGAGTTCTATATTTTCGGTCGCGCCCTATCCGAAGATGAAATTAAAGAGGTAATGGACGGTGAATTTTTGGCGGTAGAACCGGAGGGTAAAATCGCCACAACTTGGGGCAGTCTTAAAACGCGACGCTAAGATTACCGATTGAATCGCGAACGAAGCGGCTCGAACACAGTGTTTTTGTGTGTCTGAGCCGTTTTTTGTGCTGAACTATCGATGCGGCGCATATTCCCAATCGAAACGTTGCCGTCCGTAAAGTGTGCCGTTAATTTCGGCCTGGTGGCAGATGAGGCACCGGTGAGCCTCGGTAACACCGTGCAGTTCATGCGCCAACTGAATCTCTTCTGTGTTATGCACGTGGCATTTGAGACACGTATAACTCCGGTAATCATTATCGGCGTAGATGGCGACTTGATCTGCAGCCTTCCGAACGTGGTAGGTGCGTCCATCCTCGGTATCGGTAACCGTCCACGCATTTCCGGGTGCCTTGATTGAGATGGACGCGGTTGTCGGTACCCTGCTTTCATTTTGTAAGAACCACCAGTGCAGGTCTTCAGGGATAGTCGCCGACGCATCCAAATCCTGTGGAAAGGTTGTACGGACATGGAACAGCAGCCGTTCAGGCGTATGACACCTTGCACACGGTACATCGTGGACCTCGGTGAGCGGGAAGAATTCGTCGTGTTCTAATTTCTGTTGGCCGTGAAGTACGATGCTAATCAGCAGAATCGGTGCAAGGATGAGGTGGCATCGGAGCAGAATCTGGCGCGTCTTGCGAGTTGTTAGACTCACAGCGATCCCAGTACCTAAATTCAATAGCGCGAGTAGGAGCGTCAGCCATGAGTGCCACACGAGCGGTTGGAACGCGGAATGGTATAGCACCAAGCATAACCCCATGGATGCAAGGCGTTGATGGTATTTCAGCCATGTTTGGCGACTGCCCCACCGAATCCAGCGACTTCGCAGAAGATAGAGGCTGGCAATGACAATAGCAATAGCCCCGATAATGCTAATCGTATGTCTCGCCTCCCCGAAACTGCCCGCCTGATAGATACATAGCCCAGAAATAACAGCGGCACCAACAATACCGTGTCCAATTTGGATAAAGACTTTCATGCTATCAGTTTAGCATGGATATGAAGTGGAGGCAAGAAAAATCTCATCGCTATATGAAATTTGGGATAATGCAAGAGGATACCTGCGAAAGCGAAGAAGGTGCAAGCATATCTATTGGAGTGGTAAATTCTTGTCGATTTCAGGGAACCCTGTTTTGAGGTATTTCGGATCGGTTTGGATGTCGGGGGGATAGTGGATCTCCCAGGTTTTGATAGGGGCATCGGCAAAATTCGCCCTTGGATAGATCGGTACAAATGCTTCGCTCAATGTGCCACGCAGAAATGAATCTTTTGGATCCTTGCCGGTGAGCATGAGGTGCGTTGCGCCGTGTGTCTTTAGGTATTCCAATGCCTCGCTTTCGGAAGTCGCGTTATGCACATGTTGGTAATAGAGAAGTATCCAGTTTTGGAGGTAGGTGTCTTGGTCGGTGATCGTTTTGACCCCCGCAAGGACGTTGAGCTGACTGCCATAGGCCCAATGTGCTGTGACAACCGAGTTCTGCGGCAGTTCTGCTTTTATCCAAGCAAACGTCTTTGCCACATGGGGTGTCGGCTTAGGGCTCCGGAGTCGAGCGGTATAAATGGCGCGTGTTGCGTGTGCGCCGAGGGGTGGGAAGAACAGTATCCCCGCCAGTAAAGCGATCGCGGCACCGTTTTTCAGGGCAGCACGGAGTCCGATCGGTTTAACTTTATCGCTCAGGGCATTTGAAAAGCGGTGTATGAGTTCTGCGGTGGTGTATGAGTTCTGCGGTAAAGAAGGCGAGCGGTACGCCGATAAAGAAGTCGTAACGTTTCGCGTCACGGGCGAGTGCAACCCAGAAAACAAACCACGCGAGGAAGGCAACAATCGGCATCAGGGGCTGTGCTTTGGACGTTTCACGCCACGCGGACATCAGGAATCCGACACCGATACATATCACAGCCAACGAAAAGAAAAAAGAGACCTCGGATGCGTCAAAGAGATGTTTTTCAAGGGGTTCTCAGAAAAAGGTAGTCGCTATGAAAAGGACGAGTGGGACGATCAGGCAGGTCTGATCCGAGTAACGTTGACAGGCGATTATCAGTCCCATACTGCCAATAATAAAGACACCGCCGTATCTGAAGACCCAAAACCCGAAATGCGGGGCACGGAGTTCTGTCATCGCTTGCATCACAGGGGTGTCACTGATCGGGACGGTGGTATCGGCAAAGGTGTTTTGTTGTGTCCAGACATAGCCGAGGGCAAGCGTAACACATGTGAGTGTTAAGACGAGAGAAATGGTGCGTGCATGCGGGCGGTATCTTTCTACTTTCACAAGGAGTAGGTGTCGGATCGTGCGCATTGCCAAAAGCATAAGGGGCGGTATCAGAACGAATGCGGCGAGGTGTTCGGCGAAGCCGTAGCCGTCTCTATAGGCGGGTGAGGCGAGGTAAAGCGTCGGCACAAAGCAGCACACCCAGAGGGCATAAGGAACTAATCCTTCCTCTGTTTCGGTCGTTAGAAACCGCCACAGCTCTACGGCGATGATGACACTCAGGAACACGCCGAAACCTTCCCAACTCAGCCCGCCCAGAAAGACAATAACGCCACTTGTGAGCGTCCAAATCAGGCGTTTGCGTGACGTGTCGACTTGTAGGGAAACGAGATAAGTGACGACAGCAAGAATACCTATCATCAGGCAGAAGGCATCGCGATCCCCGAACCCCGCAGTGCTTCTGTTGATGGTCCCTGGGAGGGTTGCCAAAATCACGCCTGCAATGAACGAAAACATCAGCCCGTAGGTGTGATATAAGTAGAGGCAGAGCGCGCCGAGCCCGATACAAAAGCAGACGACAGGCATGTAGCGGCAGACGTGATAGAGCGTGAGGTTCGGAAAGACCCACATGATCACTTTATGGGTATACGCAAGGACGTAGCCGTAAAGGTTGAGGGTTTGTCCTAAATCTCTGCCGAGGGGCAGCCACCGGTGCATGTCGCGCGCCGGTAACTGCCCGTGTTCGGAAATCAGCGATGCCTGCCAATAGTAGAAGTAGCCATCGTTGCCAGTGAACTGCCCATCGGGAATGTCCCCTACGTCTCCAAGGCGGATCCAGAACGCCAAAAAGAGTAGAGACACCAGCACAGGGATGCAACTAATGTTCTTCAGCACCTGCATCCGTTTCTGTGAAATGTTCAAAGTATTCAGCGATCTCTGGATCGGACTGTTTCAGATGCTGGAGTCCTTCTTTGAGTCCGTATGTCCGTATCAGTTCAGAGGCTTTCTGATACGCCAACTGTTGTTTTCGCAGGGATGCCAGCCGTTCTCGCATCTCTGCGACATCTTCTGCAGTCGGTTTGGCGCAGCACTCACAGTCTTTTTTAGCCTGTGTCGTCGCAATGTCCGCAGATTCGACTCGCGGGGTCGATGTTGGAAGGTTTCCTGTCGCCAAACCGACAAAGATCGCGAGGATGCTACCGATGGCAAGGGTCGCTATGCTGTATAAAAAACGTGTTTCTTTTATGAGGAACGCCTCTTTCGTTTATTTCTGTCCAATGTGTGAGCCATTATTCTATACCGGGAGGCAATGTATAGCCGTACGTGACAAGGTTATCGAGATAACGTTGCCAAGCCGTCTCCTGCAGCTCACGGGGCGTGGCAACGTCCTTGAGAACAAGACCAATAAGACCACTACGATTCATGAGCATGTCCTTGACTTCCACCAACAGAGCCACTTGTTCTTCCATCGGCATGGATTGAAGCCCTCGAACAAGTTCAGGCGTTTTCCGAGCTTTCAACTGATCCGCTCTTGCTTGTATTTCTGCAATCTCTGCTTTTAGGGCGGGCATTTCTGCTAATATACGATCTGATTCCTCTATGAGCCACTGTGTATCTGGATCAAGTGCTTCGTCTGTGTCGAGTGTCGCCGCTTGGACACTTGTGGAACCGTTCGGTGTCTCTGCATCTGTTTCGGCCGCGGGTTTTTCAAAAGTGTTGTTCATAAGCGTGGTATCAGAATGAAGATCTGCCGTTTCTATAGGGGCAGTGTCCGTTGGTGGGACTACCTGCATTGTGGACACGGTCGGTTGTTGGGCAACCGTCGTCTTTTGGTTGGCAATCGGTGTTACGGTCTTATAGACTTTCTTCGGTTCCGCCTTTAGGATTTTCTGAGCCGGGCGATGATGTCCGAAATACCAGATTGCACTCAAAAAGACGGTTACAAGCGAAAATACGATTACTTTTTTCATCTGTCATGTTCCTTCTATGGGACGATCCCTCGGTTGTTACTTCTTCTAAAACAGCGTAACAACCGAGGGGTCACGTCTGATTTGGCAGGCATTCCTACCACTGCGGATCAGTCACTATCACAGTCGTCACTATCACAGTCGTCACTATCACAGTCGTCACTGTTCTTGCAGTTTTCTAACGCTTCTTCTGCAGATTCAAGTAAATCCTCCGCTAAATCTAAAGCCGCTTGGGCTACCTCAAGTGCAGCCTGTGCTATGGCGATTTGCTTGAGCGTTTTCGCATTTTTTAGCAGTGCTTCGGCCGCTGCTACGGCTACTTTAGCTGCCGCTACGCCGAGTTTCGCGGCAGCTACCGCCGCACGCTCGAGCAGGCACCAACTTGCCACAGCAGGTGAAACGGTGAGGAAACACATCGCACAAATCAGAATCAGGGCAACAACTGAAAGTAGATTTGTGTTGATTTTCGGCCCTTGAAACGGTTTGTGGTTCAAAGTCAATGTATGCGTCATTAAGTTCTCCTATGATTATATCAAGTTTTAGGATAAATTGTCAAGAAAATCGTTTTTGATTTTTTGACATTCGGATACAATTGTTAATCGTTGTCCAAACGGTAGTATCGTTTGGGTGAACTTGCACCAGCTGCGAAGTTCCCTAATAGGATGCCAACATTGACTGAACAGCAGTCAATCTGTGTCGGCATCGGGTTGAAAAGTTATCTCTCGTTGTCCACCAGTGCGGAAACGGGATCCGCGGGGTTAGCCTTCGCGGCTTTCTTCCACTGTACAATCACGCGTTTCACAGTCTTCTCAACGGTGGCAGGAGAGATGCCGAGTGCCTTTGTGATCTCCGAGAACGGTTGCCCATCCAAGTGCCGTTCCATAATGTATTGCTCCTTGACTTCAGGGAGGCAGTCCATCAACACTTCTAAATTGCGAGCGATGGGTGTTAACCATTCAAGAAGGCGTTCCCATCTTTTCTGAACGGCACCTGATGTTGCGCCTATCGTTTGTGCGATCTCTCTAATCTCAGCTCCCTCAAGTTTGAGTTCTACGACTTTTCGGTCATCCCCTTGGAGGAGATAGAGGCATTGTTGCAGTCGATACCGATTTGTCTCGGTTTGTTCGGCATCGGTTTTGGCGATAAATGCGGCGTAGGGTGCCTCTTTTTCGCTGTCAGAAAGGTCTTCAAGCAATTTGAGGGATCCGGAGCCTGTTTCCCTTCGACGCTTCGCGTCTCTAATTTCATTCAGCGTTAAATTTTTCGCGATAGTGAACAGCCACCCTGGTACCTTTTCCGGTTCTCGGACTTCGTTCTTCTTTTGCAAGGCTCTGATAAAGGTTTCTTGCGTTAGGTCATCGGCATCTACAGCGGGATCCGAATGATCTCGCAGCATTCTGTCAATTGAACGAAAAATGGCCTTGTAATACGTTTTGAAAAGTAGTTCAAAGGCGTCGTTGTCGTCATCCGTTTCCAAGAATCGCCGGTTTATAGCAGTATTGTCATCCACCTTTATCTGTCATGAGCCTCCTATGTCGGGCAATCGGTTTGTAATGGATTGCCCTCGTATATACATGACACCAACTTGGGGTGGATTCCGACATATCGGGTTATTTTTTTTATAACCCAAGTTGCTACGGACGCAATTTTAGAGATTCATCTATTATTTTCCATTGCAAATACCGTCCTCGAAGAAACACCCCAGCCCCCACAAGCAGGGGAAATCAGAGGGCATCGCTTCTATTTGATGTGTTTCAATCCTTACGGACTTTACTATAATGTGTGGGTTTGAACAGTATGGGAAAAGTGAAGCGGATGTAAACTTTTTTTACCGTTTTCTCGTATAATATGTTATAATTGACCAAGATTCATGGATAGGAGGAGAGAACAATGAAGCTGCAATCTACTTTTCTGCTGTTGTTGCTTCTTGCAGGGGTAGCATTTGCCGGGTGTTATACGCAACTCGGTTATCATGTGTCTTCAAACTTTGAACATGGACACCCTTATAGAGGTGTAAGAGATACTGACACGGCGCACACTTCCGAAGCAGAATCAGAAAAGTTTGAACAAGAACACACAGATGCTGAGGTGTCGGAAGGTTATTACGGACGACGGAAGCGGACTTCGCGTACCGTCTATGCTTATCCTGATGGATACCGTACCTATTCGGTGCCTTACACTTATGCGTATCCATCCTTTTTTTATTATCCGTATCACCCATTTTACGGATACCGGTATTATTACGGATATCGCGCGCCGTATTCTCGCTACTATAGAAGTTATTATCCATATACAAACGTCTATCGGCGGTATCACAGTGGAAGTCGGTGGGCACCACTTTCACGGCGGACTAACAAAAAAGGCGATCTACGGCTAGAAAACCGACGTTCTCGCAGTTCGCGCGGCGTGACTTCGCCAAGGTCGGAAGCAGGGCGGCTGCGAACAAGAAATCAGAACAGAACACGATAAGGGAGGGATCAAAACGATGAAACGTGTAATATATGCAAGCCTCATCTGTTTATTTGGCGTGGCGGTCTTTGTACCTGGCAGCGTGGCGCAGGTAGAAGAGATGGCGATTGGGAATACGTTCGGCGTTGGTGCGCGGACAATGGGAATGGGCGGTGCTTCGCTTGCACTCGCTGATGATTTTACTGCACTCTATTGGAATCCAGCCGGGATGGCACAGATCCAAAAATTTGAGCTTTTTAGCAGCTTCTCACACAATAGGGCAAGTGCGCATACGTATTTTACCGGTGATGCTCTAACGGAGACGAGTCGATCACAGATGCGGCTGAATTCTATCGGATTTGTTTATCCGCTAATGGCGAGACAAGGCGGTTTGGCAATCGCTTTCGGTTACAATCGTCCTCAAAATTTTGATTATCAGACTGCGATTACCGGTATTGATCCGAGCTCTGGAACCGATTTTAGTGGACTCTCTGTTGACGAAATTGATGCCAACAGCGGTGGGATTGGAATATGGAGTTTTGGCGCGAGTGTGTACGTCGCAAAACGCGTTCTGGTTGGCGGTTCATTGGATTTCTGGCACGGTAACAGCCTGAATCAATTGGATACAACCGCCACTGATATCGTGAACGTAGACAGCGAGTTATCGCGTTTCAGATACGACGATGAGGTTGATCGAGAGTATTCAGGCGTTGGTGGTCGGATAGGTCTTCTTGCGCATCTGACAGATAATATTAACTTCGGTCTAACACTCGTTGCCCCTACTGAATTAGGTGTTGACGAGCTCTGGTACCAATCGACTTTAGAGGTCTATGATGACGGAGAGGAATGGTCGGATTCCGCAAGCGGGTCTCAAACCTACGACATTGAGCGTCCGTTTGAAGTAGGGGCGGGAATCGCTGTCGAATTGTTGAACAAGCAACTGATCTTGGCAGGCGATGTCCAGCTCACGGATTGGACGCAGACGCGCTACGACCCGGCACCCGCTAAGGATATTTCGGAGGATAACTTTGAGAAATTCTATGCCATGACACTTCAGGCGCGGCTCGGTGCAGAGTACAGGGTGCCTGTTGTTGACACACATATCCGCGTCGGCTATTTTCGGGATACGGTTCCGTTCACAGATGCTGAGATTGAGAATACTCGCGATTTCTTGACGCTCGGCATCGGTAAGATTTTTGAGGATACGATAAAATTTGATATGGGGTACATGCTCGGTACATCGCAGCAGAACAGAAATGAATTAACGACGGAGCGGCGGACGCATAGGGTCTTCGCTTCTGCGGCATATCGGTATTAGGTTTTCGGGTTCCAGCAGTGACAAAAGACACGGGCGGAGTTGAAACTCCGCCCGTGTCTTTATTTCAACGTCTTTATTTTCACCCGTTAATGAATGCCATCAAACGAGTTGAATGTACCCCATCTGTGTGCCATCTCCTTTTCGGAGTTCGCCTCTGATGATACGTGTATAGCCTCCGTTCCGATCTTGGTATCGGGGCCCGATGTCATCGAAGAGTTTACGTAGCACAAAATGCTTGTCAAGGGAGGCAGCTGCCTCACCTCTTCCGGGCTTGTAATGCAAATCTGACCCGTAGAGCATTTTTGCGGCTTGCCGACGTGCCTGCAGGTCACCCTGTTTCGCGAGCGTAATCAGTTTTTCTGCGACGCGACGGAGTTCTTTGCACTTAGGCAGCGTTGTCCGGATCTGTTCGTGTTCAAATAGCGCGGTGGCTTGGTTACGAAAGAGTGCCTTTCGATGGCTTGATGTTCGTCCCAATTTCCTGCCGCGTTTTCTATGACGCATCGTCTTCCTCCATGTATGCGTTATCGTGAAGAGTTATATTGGTGGCTGCAACGGCACTTGTGCCATATCATCTTCGCTGATGTTCGCGTCGTCCATATCGTCTAAGTCCATTCCGAGGGCAAGTCCCATGTTGGCGAGTTGTTCTTTGATTTCGTTTAGCGAAGTGCGCCCGAAATTCTTGTATTCCAACATGTCCTTTTCCTCTTTTGTGACGAGTTCGCGTATGGTTTTAATGTTTGCGGTTTCGAGGCAGTTGCTGGCTCGGACTGAGAGTTCAAGTTCAGAGACAGGCTTTGCTAAATAACGATTTCGCCGTAGTTTTGCCTCATCAATTTCGGGTTCCGGTTCAACGTAATATTCATCAAATTCTGTAAAGAGATCAAACTGTTGTAGTAAAATGGTAGCCGCGCGGATGACAGCCTCTTTGGCTGTGATCGTTGCATCTGTCCAGATTTCAAGGTTGAGTTTATCGAAGTTCGTCATATCGCCGACGCGCGTTTCTTCGACCCAGAAATTGACTTTCTGAACGGGTGAGAATTTGGCATCCACTGGAATTAGGCCGATGTCCTGTCCTGAAGGTCTATGTTCTTCAGCAAGCGAGTATCCTCTGCCGGTTTGCGCATGAATTTCTATATCTAAACCCTCACATTCGTCGAGTGTGGCGATGTGCTGGTCAGGGTTGATGATCTCAACGCGTGCGTTTGGACGGATATCGGCGGCGGTGACTTCACCGGAACCTTCCGCTTTCAAGGTCAGCTTTACCGGTTCATCTATTTCTATCTTAAGTCGGATCTCCTTGAGATTGAGAATAATCTGTACAACGTCTTCTACGACTCCTGGAATCGTGGCGTATTCGTGTTTTACCTGCTCAATTCGAACTGACGTAATCGCTGCCCCTTTGATTGAGGAAAGGAGTACTCGGCGTAGTGAATTGCCGAGGGTCATTCCAAATCCGCGCTCGAAGGGTTCAGCGGTGTATTTTGCGTAGTCGGGCCGTAAGGTTTGTAGATCGGTTTTTAGTCGCTCAGGCATTTCCAGTTCGGATCTTATCATTGATTCCTCCTATGGGATTAAACGAAGTATTAGCACACAGATGAACTGGGGACAGTGTTTTGTAAGGCTACACATTTGCCACTTCCTAATTCTGTGTCGGAGTCTTATTATTGGACATCCCTGATTCCCACGATTTTTCTAATCAAGGTCTCTTCTGCTTGCAGCAAGCGGGTATGCGTTTAGCAACAATCCGATTTTGACAGGTGCCCACCGGTTATGGGAAAAGAGAAAATCGGAGCAGAGACCTAGTAATTAAAAATATGTGCCTATCGGGAGTAAAGTTCAATGATGAGTTGCGTCTCAAGGTCTACGGCGATCTGTTCTACCACCGGTGCGCCTTGAACACGTCCTTCTACTTTATCGGTGTCGACTTCGAGCCATTCGGGGGCACCCCGATGCTGGGCGTATTCTAATGCCTCCTGAATAGTCGCCAGATTTCGGCTCCGTTCACGTGGTGTGATGACATCACCGATTTGCACGATATAAGAAGGAATGTTAACTCGCTTACTGTTAACAGTGAAGTGGTTATGCTTCACGAGTTGACGCGCTTGATTGCGAGAGGTGGCGAACCCGAGCCGGTAAACGACATTATCTAAGCGGCGTTCAAGAAAACTAATTAAATTCTCACCAGCAATACCTGATTGGCGTGCGGCTTTGAAATAGTAGTTCCGAAATTGTTTCTCAAATACACCATAAGTACGTTTAACTTTCTGTTTTGCTCGTAGCTGTCGACGGTAGTTGTCCCTACCGCGGCGCGGTGGGGTCTGTCCGTGTTGTCCAGGTGGATAACTCCGGCGTTCAAACGAACATTTTGGACCGTTACAGCGCCGTCCCTTCAAAAATAATTTTTCGCCTTCGCGGCGGCATAATTTACAAACTGAATCTAAATATCTGCTCATTCGATTTCCTCAGCGTCCTCAAACCCGTCGTCTCTTCGGGGGACGACATCCATTGTGGGGGATAGGTGTCACATCTTTCATCAAGCTGATTTCCAGACCTGCAGCGGCGAGTGCTCGTATAGATGACTCGCGCCCGGATCCAGGGCCTTTAACTCTAACCTCCACGCGTTTCATGCCGTGATCCATTGCCCGGCGTGCGCAGGCTTCGGCAGTCTGTTGTGCCGCAAACGGTGTTGACTTCCGTGAACCCGTGAAAGTCATCCCCGCATTCGCCCAAGCAACGGTGTTTCCATTTAAATCTGTAATTGTAATAATCGTGTTATTGAAGGTCGCTTGAATATGTGCGATACCTTCAGGAACGTTCTTGCGTTCTCTTCTTCTACCACGCAAAACGGTTCTCCTTTCTTATGAGTGGTTGCCAGTTGCCAGTACGGTTTTCTACGAAAAACCTTTCAGTTGACAACTATTCTGCTGATGACTGACAACTGATGGTACTCTTAACACTACTAGCCACTCTTGCGTGCTGTCTCTTTGGCTTTTCTGCCGACAGAGATCGTCCGCGCTTTTCCTTTACGGGTTCGCGCATTCGTATTCGTGCGCTGACCACGGACGGGCAACTGCCGCCGGTGACGTAAACCGCGATAACTATTGATGTCCATCAGGCGTTTGATGTTCTGATCGACTTCGCGTCGCAAGTCTCCCTCAATTTTGTAGTTTTGAATCTTGTCCCGGAGTAGGCTAATCTCGTTTTCTGCGAGGCTATCAACTTTCTTCCCCGGATCAATACTAAGGTCATTGACGATTTGCGAGGCAGTGTAACGGCCGATACCGTAAATCGCTGTCAGGGCAATATCGATCCGTTTTTCTCGGGGCAAATCAACCCCTGCTATCCTTGCCATGCGTCTCCTCCATTTCTGGGTGCCTCTGGATTCTCCAAGGTTCGGAGTATCATCCGGAGGTATGAACCTGTTATCCTTGTCGCTGTTTGTGCTTCGGGTTTGAAGGACAAATAACTCGAATAACGCCTTTTCGCTTAATAATTTTGCACTGGGAACACATCTTTTTAACAGAAGGTCTGACTTTCATAGTATCCTCTTTCAGCAAAAAGTGCTTAACGCCTTCTACCTTTCAGTTTACGATCTTTAAGGAATCCTTCATAATGGCGGACTGTCAAGTAAGATTCGATTTGTGACATTGTATCCAATACGACCCCTACAACAATCAAGATAGAAGCACCGTCCACCATGGTAGCTCCGATATTGAGGCGTGCTGTGATAATCATTGGGATCACGGCGATAGCGGCGAGAAAGACTGCGCCGGGCAGCGTGATCCGTGTGAGTGTCGTATTGATATAATCTGCTGTCTGTTTGCCTGCCCGGATACCCGGGATAAAACCGCCATATTTTTGCAAGTCCTCAGCCATTTGGACCGGGTTGATTTGTACGGCTGTGTAAAAATAGGTGAAACCGATGATTAATAACGCATAAAAGGTAAGCCACAACGGTGTCCCTGTCTGAACGAGAGCTAATGCCCCAGCTCGCCACTCCCAATCTGCTGGCAGGAAACTAAGTGCTGTCTCAGGAAATTGAATAAGTGTAATCGCAAAAATGATTGGAATCATACCGGCTGCATTAACGCGGAGTGGCAGGTGTGTTGATTGTCCACCAATCACTCTACGTCCACGTATCTGCCTACCGTATTGGACTGGAATCTTCCGAACAGACAACGTGATAAAGACAGTCCCCGCAATCGCTACAATGATGAGTATAACGAGAACCGCGAGGTGTGCGATCCCAAATTCCGGTCTCTCAAAAAGACTGTTTATGACTGTGGTAACCCCACCTGGTAAACCTGCGATGATCCCAACGGTAATAATGAGCGAAATGCCTTGCCCAATGCCGCGCTCTGTGATCTGTTCACCGAGCCACATAACAAAGGATGTTCCGGCCGTAAGGGTTAGGACTACTAGAAAATGCCACCATAAATTCGGATTGCGGACAATTTCGCCTGCTTGACCGGTAATGGTTTCTGGATTCCGCAAGACGATACTAATCGTTATACCTTGGATGATGCTAAGTATAACAGTCCCGTATCTTGTGTACTGCGTCATCTTTTTTCTACCATCGGGTTCTTTGGAGAGTTTTTCCAAAGAAGGCACGATGACACCGAGGAGCTGCATAATGATTGAGGCACTAATATAAGGTTGTATACCGAGTGCGAAAATAGTCATCTGACTAAACGCGCCCCCGGAAAACAGGTCTATGAACCCAATGACATTGCCCCCACGTTCCATGAGTTGTTGAAAAAACGCTTCAAGTGCCACATCGTCAATACCGGGCAATGTAATGTGTGCACCGAGGCGGTAGACAATCAAGAGCAACGCTGTAAAAATGAGGCGTTTTCGCAATTCTGGGATTTTAAAAGCGTTTTGGAATGCCTTAATCACTTATTTTATATCCTCCTCGTTTACAGCCTCTCAAGCAGCATTCTGGGTATTGCCGTGTCGTCCAAGCACCTCAGTGGTACCACCTCTGGACTCAATTTTCTCAATCGCTGATTTTGAAAAACGGTGTGCTTGTACTTTTAATTGTTTTTCGAGTTCGCCATCCCCAAGTATCTTGATCAGGGCGTTCTTCCGTTTGATTAAGCCTGCTTCGCGAAGGGATTCAGGGGTTACCACTGCAGTATCGGCGAAAAGGTTGAGTGCTTCTACGTTGATAATATCGTATTCGAGGCGTTTGTGTCCGGTACGCCGGGGGCCGCGCTTCGGAAGTCGGCGCACGATCGGCATCTGTCCACCTTCAAACCAAGCTGGTATCGAACTGCCTGCTCTCGACTTTTGTCCCTTATGACCGCGACCACAGGTCTTCCCCCAACCTGAACCAGGCCCTCTGCCAACTCGCTTTCGTGCGCGTTTCGCACCCGCCGCGGGTTTCAGTTCATTTAATTTCATTTGGCTTGCTCCATTCCTTACATGGCTATTCCGCTGATTGCTGATTGCCAATTTTTAGCGTTTCTGGCGTAATTCTTCAACCGATAAATCTCGTAAACGTGCGACTTCATTAATATCCTTGAGGTTTTTCAATCCGAGCATCGTTGCTTCAGCGATATTTTTCACGTTTCGTGAGGATAAGCATTTCGTCAGCGCGTCTCGGACCCCCGCAAATTCGAGGATCGCGCGCGTCGCGTGCCCAGCAATGATCCCTGTTCCGGGGCTTGCCGGTTTCAGCAAAACTTTCGCGGATTTAAATTCGCAGGTAATTTCATGCGGAAGTGTCCCGTTGGTAATAGGCACCCGAATCAGGTTTTTTCGTGCATCGGCGAAACTTTTTCGGAGTGCCCCAGCGACTTCGCTCGCGCTACCGAATCCGATACCGACAATACCGTCGCGATTTCCAACAACCGTCAGCGAGTTAAAGCTTGGCGTACGCCGCCCTTTACCGACCCGCATCACGCGGTTAATCGTAATCATACGTTCCTCAAATTCAAATTCATCGGGGTTGATTCTTTCTTTCTGCAAAAAACTCTCCTATCCGGTTCAGTTTCTGTTCCACCGCTATGGGCGGTGCAGGAACCGGTTTGCGGTGCGTTTAGAACTTCAAACCGCTTGCTCTCGCTGCTTCTGCAAGGGCTTTGATACGTCCATGATAGAGATGCCCACCCCGATCAAAGACGACCACCTCAATTCCTTCCTGCTTGGCTTTTTGTGCGATAAGTGTACCAACGCTCTCCGCGGCCGCTATATTTCCACCGTTCGGCAAAGATGCTTTCAACTCAGGTGACAGAGTAGAGGCTTCGGCAACCGTTACGCCAAGTTCATCATTAATCAACTGTACGTATATATGTTTAAGACTTCTGAAAACGGTGAGCCGCGGTCTTGTGCCTGTACCGCTAATCTTTTGGCGGACGCGCCTGCGCCGCCGTAGATGGTTCGACCGTTTCTTTTTTATAAGTGTCAAGGGATCTCCTTATTACCGTGGGCGCACGCTCTATTTCATAAGGCTCGGAAATTACACCTTATCGCGTACAAGACAGAGTACCACTAACCAACGGCAGCTTTCCCCTCTTTATCAGGGACGCGCTCGCCATCGTAGCGGATACCTTTACAAGGTTTATACGTATCCGGTTTACGGATTTGACGAATAGTCGCTGCAACCTGTCCAACAAGTTGTTTATCAATACCCCTAACGATGATAGGGGTGTGTGCTTGACCGTCTATGGTTTCAGAGGCTTCAACATTTAACGTTATGCCTTCAGGCGGTGTGTAAGTAACAGTGTGTGAATAACCGACATCAAGCACTAGATCCTTATCACGGTTGACTTCCGCGCGGTAGCCTGTACCTACGACTTGCAGTTTTTTTTCAAAACCGTCTGAAACACCTGTAACCATATTTGCGATGAGGCTCCGCGCCAAACCGTGTAAGGCCTTGTACTGTTTAAGTTCACTCTTTCTTTGGACGGTTAGAACGTTCTCTTCAAGCGTCACATCAATTCCGTCTGGGAGTTCCCAATTCAGGTTCCCTTTAGGGCCCTCTACTTGTACATCGTTCTGATTTAAAGCAACTTGTACTTTGTCGGGCAACGGAATCGGTTTGAGTCCAATACGTGACATGCTATTTCTCCAAATGCGTTGAGAGCTATGTACAACCACAAAACTTTACCAGACGTAACATAACACCTCGCCGCCGATCTTCTCCTTGCGGCACTCCGGTGTGGTTTTTATGCCGTTGGATGTTGATAAAATAGCGACACCGAGTCCGCCGTAAACACGTGGTAGGCTATCAGATTTAGCATAAATCCGCCTTCCCGGTTTACTAATACGTCTGAGGTTTGTGATGACCTTCTCTTTTTTGGTATTTCCGTATTTCAAATAAATTCTTAAAATCCCCTGTTTCCCATCATCAAGCAGACGATAGTTTCGGATGAAACCTTCTTCAGTCAAAATTCGCGCTATTTCCGCTTTGACTTTTGAAGAGGGGATTTCAACGCGTTCATGTCCTGCCATGTTGGCATTGCGGATACGTGTCAGCATATCTGCAATCGGATCGGTCATCGACATGAAAGATTCTCCTTATTTCGTTCTCTGTTGTGAATAGCCGCTGTACGCTTTGTGCATTTGTTGTTGGGCTACACAGGTTTCCGTTTTCTACCAACTAGCCTTGCGGACCCCAGGAATTCTACCTGCCCGAGCGAAGAGACGGAAACAGATACGACACAAGTTAAACTTGCGAAGATACCCGCGCGCCCTTCCGCAACTTTGGCAACGGTTATATTGTCGAGTTCGGAACCGCGGGGTTCGCTTCTGTTTGGCAATCCATGCTTTACTTGCCACGGTCTAAGTGCTCCTTTGTTTATTTGTCCAGAGTGTTATCATTGACCTGCCTGGATCTTAGAAATTAGCTGTGCGTCAGGTCGTGTGGGATTTAGGCATCGACTGAGTGATAAACTTTCTCCAACCGTTCCACCCTATTTTCGGAATGGCATCCCCATCAATCTGAGCAACTCTCGACCTTCTTCGTCTGTTGGGGCAGTGGTAACAACCGTTACATTCAATCCGCGGATATCGTTAACGTTATCGTAATCGATTTCTGGGAAAATTAGCTGCTCTGTCAGTCCGAGGGAATAATTACCTCGACCATCAAAGGCATCCGGTGAAACACCTCGGAAATCCCGAATTTGTGGCAGGACAACGTTCACCAATCTGTTGAAGAATTCATACATCCGCTGCTGTCTGAGTGTGACTTTGCATCCGATAGCGAAACCTTCCCTGATTTTAAAAGCAGAAACTGCTTTTTTTGCATGGGTGATAATCGCACGTTGTCCAGCAATAAGCGTCAATTCTTCAACAGCATCTTCCAATGCTTTCGGGTTCTGCAGGGCTTCTCCAACACCGATATTCAGTGTAATCTTTTCCAATTTCGGAATCTGCATCACATTTTCATAATTAAAATGTTTCATCAATGTGGGCATGATTTCCGTTTTGTAAAATTCCTTGAATGGGCTCATGAGCCGTGTATCCTATAAATCGTTTATGCAATAAGGTCAATTTGGTAATGCTGCCTGTCTCAGTATTCTTACCTACTCAACCTTTTTGAGGTTAGAAACATGAATCGTACCTTCGCGTTCAACCACACCGCCTTCTCCCATTTGACTGGGGCGGAGGTGACGTGTAATGATATGAACACCTTCAACGATTGCACGTTGTTTTTTTGGGTATACCTCCAAAACGACACCTTGCTTCCCTCGGTTTTTTCCGCTAAGGACTACAACCGTGTCATCCTTCTTAATATGCAGCTTTGATCGTGCCACAATTGTCCTCCTAAATTACCTCCGGCGCAAGTGAGACAATTCGCGTGAACGCTTTTTCTCTGAGTTCACGCGCAACCGGTCCAAAGATCCGGGTCCCCCGCGGTTGATTCTGCGGATCGATGAGGACAGCAGCGTTTTGATCAAATTTAATATAGGATCCATCAGCACGACGGTACTCTTTCGTAGTGCGAACGACAACTGCCCGGACGACTTCGCCAGCTTTGACCTGTGTATTCGGTGCTGCTTCCTTAATACTCGCGACAATCACGTCACCAACGCGTGCATAGCGGCGGCGAGTCCCGCCTAAGACGCTAATACACATTAATTTTCTTGCGCCAGTATTATCGGCACAGGTTAATCGAGTATATGATTGAACCATTTTTGTATCCTCCTCTATCGCTTTCAAAACGGTCCGTTTTGAAAACGTCAGAGTGTGGATGAAAACCTTCCTTCTCAAGTGCCAGGCTGGCACTACTTATTATTCCTTCGCCCCAAGTATCAGAAGCGGGGAAGAACATTGGTGTTCGCGCTTGTTAATCGTTGGCACCTTCTACAGCACTGATAATCGTTTGAACACGCCAACGCTTACGGCGACTCAGTGGACGGGTCTCAACAACCTGCACCACGTCACCAACGTTACAATTATTCGTTTCATCGTGAGCCAAGAGTTTCTTCGTTTTTCGGACAACCTTCTTATAAAGCGGGTGTTGATAGCGACGAACAACCGAAACAGTAACAGTTTTATCCATACTGTTACCCGTCACAAGACCTGTCCGAATTTTACGATGTCTTCGTTTTTCTTCGTTCAAATTTATTCTCCAAATCAGTCAAAACCTATGCGTGTGTACACTTTAGAGGCAGACAGTTATAAAAAATCAATGAATTGGATTGCCGAGATAACTTTACGCTTCGGATTCTGGTTGTTGGGCGCGCATCTTGAGAACAGTTTTCACACGTGCGATATCCTTGCGGAGTTTACCGATGCGTGTCGTGTCTTCTTGCTGCCCTAGGGTGCTTCTGAATCTCTGGTTAAACAAATTTTCCTTCAGTACCTGGAGTTCGCTTTCCAATTCTTCGGTTGTTTTTCCGCGTAACTCATCCGCTTTCATGTTTGTGCCTCCTTAAGTGTTTTCAAAACGACTCCAGGGTTTACACGGGCGTAATTTCCCCTACATCGGAGCCGCAGATGGAATTATTCATTCCGTGCAACGAACTTAGTTTTGATTGGCAGTTTATGGGCAGCTCGTTCCATCGCCCCTTTGGCATCTTCAAGCGAAACGCCACTGAGTTCAAAAAGGATTCTCCCTGGTTTAACAACAGCGACCCAATGTTCCGGTGGCCCCTTCTTGCCTTTACCCATACGCGTTTCAGCAGGCTGTTTACTCAATGGTTTGTGCGGAAAAATTTTGATCCAGAGTTTTCCGCCGCGACGTACATATCGCGTGATAGCGACACGCGAAGACTCAATTTGGTTGCTTGTAATCCAACCGGCTTCCATTGCTTGCAAACCGAATTCGCCGAAGTTGATTTGTGAACCGCGAATTGGTTTTCCGCGACGTTTTCCGCGATGCACATAGCGACGCATCACGCGTTTTGGCATTAACACCTTATAGCTCCTTAAAATCTGTTATTGTGACGGTGTATTGTTTCTGGATCCCTGGTTACTCTGACGACGCCTCCGTCGACTTCTGCTGCCAGACTGTCGGGAGCGCCCTTCTTGAGGCCCAGAACGTCTGTTGCTGCTACGGCGGCGATCAGAACGTTGAGAACCTGTGTCTTCACGCCGTCTCGATTGACGACGATCCGGTGTTCCTCCCTTTAATTCGTCGGGGACCCCTATAACTTCACCTTTGAAAATCCACGTTTTGACCCCGATTTTACCGTAGGTCGTATTCGCTTCGGTAAAGCCGTAGTCAACATCTGCTCTGAGCGTGTGGAGCGGGACCCGTCCCTCAATGCTTGATTCGGTGCGGGCAATCTCCTTGCCGTCTAATCTACCGCTTACCATAATTTTTACACCCAGGGCACCCGCTTGTATTGAACTCGTAATATTCCGGCGCATGGCCTGTTTAAAACTGGCACGTCGTTCTATTTGTGTCGCGACGGCTTCTGATACAAGTTGGGCATCGAGTTCAGGTGTCTTGATTTCGGAAACATTAATCCGGACAGGGCAGCCTACCTCTTTTTCGAGCAATGCCTGTAGTTTCTCAGCTTCTGCCCCACGGCGCCCAATAACGATGCCGGGGCGTGCTGTATGAATATTAATGCTACAACGATCCGCGACACGTTCTACTTCAACGCGCGAAATTCCTGCACGCGCAAGCTGCTCTTTGACGAACTTCTGAATCTTGAAATCCTCATGGAGCCACTTCGCGTAATCCCGTTCGCTGTACCACTTTGAATCCCACGTCTTAATGATACCTAAGCGTAATCCACGGGGGTGAGTTTTTTGTCCCACGCAAACCTCCTGTCAAACTTTCATCTGTCCCTTCGTGACGTGGAGGTAAGGGAATTCTATTGGTGCTAAGTAAACGTATACACCTTTACTCACCATCTTCTGTACTCTCCTCGTCAACGACGACGGTAATATGACTGCTCCGTTTTAAAATCCTGTTTGCCATACCCCGCGCTCGGGGACGTATCCATTTCCGCGTAACCCCTTCATCGACACGAATTTCTTTGACATATAACCCTGCAATATCAATGTTAGGATCCTGATATTGAGCGTTCGCAGCCGCTGACTGAATCAGCTTGTAGATGATGGGAGACGCAGCCTTATGTGTAAAACGTAGTTGACTTAATGCGTCTTCAACGTATTGATTACGAACCAGATCGGCTACCAAACGCGCTTTACGTGGTGCAACCGATGCGTTCCTAATTTTAGATCGGGCTTCCATCAGTATCTCCTAATAAAAGCAAGTTTCTACAGACATATCACCCCTCCGCCTTCCCAGCAACGGATGGTCCTCTTGGGGTGAGGAAGTGTGTGAAAAATCTTCTTGAACCTTATGAATCTACCATGAACAGACAAAAAATTATCTTGAACCTCCTGCGTGAGAACGGAAAGTGCGAGTTGGCGAGAACTCTCCGAGTTTATGTCCGACCATATTCTCTGTAATATACACAGGAAAGAATTTTTTTCCATTGTAAATTGCCAAGGTATGTCCAACCAGCTCAGGTGTAATCGTCGATCGCCGGGACCATGTTCGGATTACCCGTTTCGTACCAGCGTTTTCCATAGCGGCGACCTTCTTGGCGAGTTTTGGGTCGATATAAGGCCCCTTTTTGATAGAACGTGCCATTCTGTTTCTCCTCTATCTTATAGACCGTAAACTTTCTTAGCAAGCCAGCCGAGTCGTACTTATTTTCGTTTACCAAAAATATAGCGGCTCGATTTCTTTTTCGGATTTCGGGTTTTATAGCCTTTGGTCGGAACACCCCAAGGTGTAACTGGGTGTCTACCGCCCGAACTCTTGCCTTCACCTCCGCCGTGGGGGTGGTCAATCGGGTTCATCGCAACGCCTCTCACCTTCGGGCGTTTACCAAGCCATCTTGAGCGTCCGGCTTTACCAATAACTATCTGACTGACATTGCCAACCTGACCGAGCGTTGCCATTGCCTGTACAGGGACAAGTCGAATTTCTCCAGAGGGCAAGCGGATACGCGCATATTTTCCTTCACGGTCAACCAATTGCGCAGCAGTACCAGCACTGCGGACGAGTTGTCCGCCTTTACCTGGCTTCATCTCAATATTGTGGATCGAAGAACCGAGCGGTATTCTTTCGAGCGGTAAGGCGTTGCCAACGCGAATTTCAGCGTCAGCACCGGAACTCAGCATATCACCGACCTGAATACCGACGGGTGCCAGGATATAACGTTTCTCACCATCGACATAGTGGAGCAGCGCGATGTGTGCTGAACGGTTCGGATCATATTCAATTGAAGCAACTTTCGCGGGAATGCCAAATTTATCCCGCTTAAAGTCAATGACACGATAGCGGCGTTTGTGACCACCGCCGCGCCGCCTGACCGTCAAACGCCCCTTCGAATTCCGACCAGCGTTCTGTTTGCTCCCTTTAACAAGAGATTTTTCCGGTTTACTCCGTGTAATCTCTTCAAAGGTATACCCTGTCATGAAACGACGACTTGGGGTTACAGGTGAATATGTTTTAGGCACTTTAATTTCCTTTTTTAGTAGCCATCAGCGGCCAGGGGCGGTTTTTAGTAGAAAAACCCCTTCAGTTCTACTATGGATACTTCCACAAGAGAGCGGAATTTCACAAGGTATTAATTGACTGCTGACTGTTATTCCTATATAGTGTCAAACTCTTGGATGGTTGCGCCTTCTCTTAAGGTAATAATTGCTTTCTTCCAATGTGGTTTTCTGCCGCGCTGATAACGCAGCATTTTCCCTTTTGGTTTGCCACGGACGTGCATTGTACGCACCTTGAGAATATCACCTTGGATGTCAAACAATTCTTCCACTGCGCGCCGAATCTGTGGTTTCGTTGCCTTGCGATTAACGACAAACGCGTATTTGTTATCTTCACGAAGGATTGTGCTCTTCTCCGTAATTAACGGTTGTAGAATAATCTGATATGCGTCTTTCATCAGTCTTGTCCTTCCGCCTCTGAACCGGTGTTAACGAACTTGGCTTCGAGTTTATCAGCAGCTTTCTCGGTGATTATCAGGGTATCATGCCACATAATCTGATAGACATTAAGCGTATTCCATGTGCAGCTATGAACTTTCGGAATATTGCGTACAGAAAGATGGATGTTTGGACTATGTTCATCAAGAATGATCAACACCTTTCCATCAACGTTCAATGCCTTTAATATGTTGATTATATCTTTCGTCCGTGGGCGTTCAAGCGTGAAATCTTCAATGAGAAGGCACTGCTGATTCTGGAATCTATCAGCGAGTGCACTATGGAGTCCCAGGCGTCGTACCCTTTTCGGGGTTGCCTGTCGATAGCTACGCGGTTTGGGTCCGAATGCTACACCGCCGTGAACTCGATTTGGTGCCTTACCATCTCCAACACGGGCCCTGCCAGTCCCCTTCTGACGATAAAGTTTTTTTCCACTGCCTCTCACTTCACTTCGAGACTTCGTAGATGCGTCTCCTTGCCGCTGATTCGCGAGATAGGCAACAACACATTGGTGAATCACGGGACCATTGACCTCAACATCGGTGAATGCCTCGGATAATTCCTTTTGGTGAAGAACCTTTCCTGACTTGTTGTGTACGTCTAAGGTTGACATATTTGTCTGCTCGTATTGTTTTGGCACTCGTTCAATGACGCTTGCCTGTTTATGATTTCGGTGTCTTCGCTGCTTTTCTGATCAGAAGCAAGCCATTAGGGGGGCCAGGAATCGCGCCTTTTACGACCAATAAATTCCGCTCGGGATCGGCTTGCACCACGAACAAATTTTGAACGGTGTGCCGTTTGGCCCCGTGCCGTCCAGCCATCCGTTTGCCTTTAAAGACGCGCGACGGTGTCGCACTTGCACCGATGGAACCGGGACGTCGGAGGTCCTGTTCGCCGCCGTGGCTTTTCTTACCACCGGAAAAGTTCCAACGTCTGACAACACCAGAGAAACCCCGCCCCTTTGAGGTCCCTGTCACATCAACGCGTTCACCTTCCGAAAATACACTTGCATCTACAATGTTCCCGACAGCTACATCGTCAAGACTCTGGACACGAAATTCGCGAAGCACAAAGGATGAATCAACACCGGCTTTTGCTAAATGCCCACGTTTGGGGTTATTCATGCGGCTCTCTTTCTGTTTACCGAAACCCAACTGAACAGCTTGATACCCATCTTTCTCTTGCGTTTTGAGTTGGACAATTGGGCACGGGCCTGCTTCAATGACGGTAACAGGCACCGCTTCTCCTGAATCTTCAAAGATTTGTGTCATGCCGACTTTACGGCCAATAATTCCAGTAACCATTTTTTTCGCTCTCCTCCTTTAGTACCCAGAAACCAGAGGGTAGTTTACATATGCACACGCACCACGTGATTTCCAAACCTCCGGAGTGGAGAACAATCATCTCTCCGCCTACAATAGTGTGATTTTGACATCGACACCTGCAGGCAGATCCAAACGCATCAATGCATCAACCGTTTTAGGCGTAGTCTCTAAGATATCCAACAACCGTTTATGAATACGCATCTCAAATTGTTCACGCGATTTCTTGTCTGTAAAAGTTGAACGTTGAACGGTATAGATGTGCTTTTTTGTCGGCAATGGGATTGGACCGGAGACAACTGCGCCTGTCCCTTTCGCTGTATCTGCTATCTGCTTTGACGAGTGGTCTAACAACCGATAGTCAAATGCTTTGAGTCGAATGCGAATTTTTTGATTGTCCATTTTTTCATATCGCCTTCACCCAACAGAGGGCGTGATCAATAGACATTTCAGAGCATGCCCTTACGCTTCTGTTTTGGTGTTCTTAGGAAGGCGGGGTTTACACCCCACCTAGTCTTTTATTCGAGAATTTTGGAGACAACACCGGCCCCGATAGTTTGTCCGCCTTCTCGGATAGCGAATCGGAGTTGTTCTTCCATCGCGATTGGTTTCGACAATTCGACGGTAATCTGTGCGTTGTCGCCGGGCATAATCATTTCGATGCCTTCAGGGAGATCCATCTTACCGGTTACGTCAGTCGTCCGGAAATAGAACTGCGGTCTATACCCGCTAAAGAATGGGTTCCAGCGTCCACCTTCTTCTTTCGTCAGGATATACGCTTCGGCTTCAAATTTTGTATGGGGCGTAACGCTATTGGGTACCGCCAAAACCTGTCCGCGTTCAACATCGTCACGTTCAATACCACGGAGCAGCGCGCCGAGGTTGTCGCCTGCGCGTCCTTCATCGAGGTTCTTATGGAACATTTCGACTCCTGTGATAACGCTGCTTTGTGTTTCACGGAGTCCCACGATTTCAACGGGGTCTCCGACATTGATGACCCCGCGTTCAACGCGACCTGTAGCAACCGTGCCACGTCCGCTGATGGTGAAGGTGTCTTCAATGGACATCAGGAAGGGTCTATCTGTGTCACGGACGGGTTCAGGTATATAGTCATCAACAGCCGCCATCAGTTCAAGGATCGGTTGACAGGCTTCGTTTGTCGGATCTCCATCGGCTTCCATAGCTTCAAGGGCAGAACCTATAACAATCGGAATGTCGTCACCCGGGAACTCATAATCGCTGAGTAATTCGCGAACTTCGAGTTCAACGAGTTCAAGTAATTCTTCGTCATCAACCATATCGGCTTTATTGAGAAAGACAACAAGAGAGGGTACATTCACCTGCCGCGCGAGAAGGACGTGCTCACGCGTCTGCGGCATGGGACCATCGGCTGCGGATACGACGAGAATCGCGCCGTCCATTTGTGCTGCACCGGTAATCATATTCTTGATATAGTCGGCGTGTCCAGGGCAATCCACGTGTGCATAGTGCCGATTTTCAGTTTCATACTCTACGTGTGCAGTATTGATAGTAATGCCACGTTCTTTTTCTTCGGGTGCCTTGTCAATGTCCTCGTACTTCTGGACGTAGTCTGCATCGGCAAGTTTAGACAGCACCATGGTAATCGCTGCCGTCAACGTGGTTTTACCGTGGTCAACGTGACCGATCGTCCCAATATTAACGTGTGGCTTAGTCCTTTCAAACGTTTGCTTAGCCATTTTTATCCGAGCTCCAGTAAAAGAGTATTATTTTTTGGATAAGCACGCTTTTACCAAACTGTGCTTACCCCTTTCTGTCCGATGTCCCAACGTTTTCGCGTAGGGTATCACCTTTTACCTAAATCTTATGTCCGCTTATGGAAAGTTGAGGACTCCCACAGTTCGGACACTTCACAACTATTTAACAATTACGTATTATGATTCGTTGATGAAACGATGTCCTCCATTACGTTTGTGGGGACTTCGTTGTAATGTGCAAACTCCATAGTGTAGTTTGCCCTACCTTGTGTAAGTGATCTAAGGGTTTTGACGTACCCAAACATCTCTGAGAGGGGGACATCAACCCGGATAACTTGAATTCGAGATTTCGCCTGCATTTCTGTTTCACGTATCTGTGCACGACGCGCATTCAAATCGCCAATAACTTTACCGAGGTATTCGTCTGGGACGATCACCTCAACTTTCATAATTGGCTCAAGCAATAATGGGGTCGCACGTTTCAAGGCATCTTTGAACGCCATTGACCCTGCAATGGAGAACGCCATTTCTGATGAATCCACTGCATGGTATGAACCATCAACCAACTTCACTGCGACATCAACGACCGGGTAGCCGGCAAGAATCCCAACGTTCATAGCGTTTTCAATGCCTTTTTTCACTGCCGGGATGTATTCTTGAGGAATTACGCCACCTTTGATTTCGTCGATGAATTCAAAACCACTCCCTTTTTCAAGCGGTTCAACTTCAATCACAACGTGACCAAATTGACCTCTACCCCCTGATTGACGTACAAATCTTGCTTCAGCATTGACAGGCTTGCGGACAGTTTCTCGATAGGCAACTTCCGGGTTACCTACATTCGCTGAGACATTAAACTCGCGCACGAGTCTATCAACGATAATTTCAAGGTGAAGTTCACCCATACCTGACAATAAGGTTTGTCCGGTCTCAGGATCCTGATGAACTTTAAAGGTTGGGTCTTCTTCAGCGAGTTTAGAGAGGGCGAGGTTAAGTTTGTCGATATCGGATTGCGTACGGGGTTCAATTGCAATGGACATTACTGGAAGCGGGAACACCATGTTTTCTAAAGTGATATGCGCCTTCGGATCACAAAGTGTGTCCCCCGTTGAGAGGTTTTTTAAACCGATTGCAGCAGCAATATCGCCAGCGTAAACAGCTTGTATCTCTTCCCGCTTGTTGGCGTGCATCTGCATCAAGCGGCCTATCCGTTCGTGCTTTCTCGTTTTGGTATTGTAGAGCGTATCGCCTTTTTTAAGTACACCGGAGTAGACCCGTAAATAGGTGAGTTTACCAACGTGCGGATCTGTCATAATCTTGAACGCTAACGCACAGAACGGTTCGTTCTCGTTCGGATGGCGAGTGATCTCTTTTTCTGTTTTCGGGTCAGTTCCAACGATTGGGGGCACGTCTGTCGGTGCAGGTAGATAAGAGACGATTCCATCTAAGAGCGGTTGGACACCTTTATTCTTTAGAGCGGTACCGCAGAGAACAGGTACAATATTACCAGCGACCACGGCGTTGCGGATTCCTGTTTTAATTTCTTCGGGCGAAATTTCGACACCGTCTAAGTATTTTAGCAAGAGGCCTTCATCGCAATCGGCGATAGCCTCTAACATCTGATCGCGATATTCGTGTGCCATATCCTGCATCTCTTCTGGGATGTCTGTCTCTTGGATAACGGTGCCATCGTTGCCAGCATTTGTGCCAATGTTCCAAATTTGACCTTTCATAGAGATGAGGTCTACAATCCCTGTGAATTGTTCTGCTGAACCGATTGGCAGCTGCACTGGAATTGCGTTGGCACCGAGCCGCCCTTCCATCATTTCGACAGTGCGGAAGAAGTCAGCACCGGTTCTATCCATTTTATTAACGAATGCGATCCGAGGGATTTCGTATTTATCTGCTTGCCGCCATACGGTTTCGGATTGTGGTTCAACACCGCCGACAGCGCAGAAAACAGCGACTGCACCGTCAAGCACGCGAAGTGAACGTTCAACTTCTACGGTAAAATCAATATGCCCCGGTGTATCAATAATGTTTATGTGATGTTTTTTCCAGTGACATGTCGTTGCGGCACTTGTAATCGTGATACCGCGCTCTTGCTCTTGAACCATCCAGTCCATAGCAGTTGTACCATCATCTACATCACCGATTCGATAGAGTCTACCGGTATAATACAAAATGCGTTCAGTTACGGTAGTCTTGCCGGCATCGATGTGTGCCATGATACCGATATTTCGCATGTGGGGCAGTGCTAAGCGTTGTGGAATGCTATTTTTCGTATCTGCCACGGTTGAACGACTCCTTTTTAATTTTACGGATGTATATATTTCGGCGGGAACCGCACCTACACTTTTACCAACGATAATGCGCAAAAGCGCGGTTGGCTTCCGCCATTCGATGTTGTTCCTGTTTTCTACGGATCGCGCCACCTTCGTTACGCGACGCTTCAAGTATTTCACCGGCAAGGCGTTCTGCCATACGTCTTTCACCCCGCGCACGAGCGGATTGAATAATCCACGTGAAAGCCAAACGTTGTTTCCGTTCAGCCTTGACATCTACGGGAACTTGATAGGTCTGGCTACCTACACGGCGAGGCCGAATTTCCAGCACCGGTTTTACATTATTAATCGCTTGACGGAACACGGTGAAACCTTCTTCATTCGTTCGGTCTTCAATGATCTTGAAACTTTCATACAAGATGGCTTGGGCGGTACTCTTCTTACCATCCAACATGAGGTTGTTGATAAATTTTGATACCAGTTTACTGTTATAAGTTGCATCAGGACTGACATCCCGTTTACTAATGTTTCCACGCCTCGGCATCGGGCATTCCTCCGTAATTATTCAGGTTTCCGTGCACCGTACTTTGAACGACCTTGACGGCGATTCTCAACACCTGCTGTATCCAACTGTCCACGGACAATATGATAACGCACGTTTGAGAGATCCTTCACTCTGCCACCGCGAACCAAAACGACCGAGTGTTCTTGAAGATTGTGATCAATACCCGGAATATAACATGTAGCTTCGTAGCCGGTAGTGAAACGCACACGGGCAACTTTACGCAGTGCCGAATTCGGTTTTTTCGGCGTAATCGTTTTTACTTGTAGACAGATGCCGCGCCGCTGCGGACACTGTTCCAGCACCGGTGATTTCGTTTTCTTCCGCGATCTCTTGCGCGGTTTTTTTATTAACTGATTAATCGTTGGCATTTCGTACCTCCGGGGTAAAATCTCTATATAAGGGGTTCCAACATTAAAAAAGCCCCGCGCGGGGCATCACAACTTCATCTGAACAAACAAATTAACGTGAGATGTACGTAACAACGTTAGAATGTTTTCCGATAGTCGCCCCTTTCTCCCAAAAAAAGATTTAGTAGGGTTTCCAAAGTAAATATTATACACTGTGAAAGTCCGTTTGTCAAATTTTTCAGGAAAAAATGCAAAAAACACCAAAATTTTACTAAGTTTCTTAGGTTTTTAGTAATTTTCCACGTAAAATAACCGTTTTAACGTTCAAATTTTCGTCCACAATAACAATATCTGCTGTCTTACCGGTCGCAATTGACCCGACGGATGTTGCGATCCCTAAATTTTGAGCGGGTGTTAACGTTGCCATAGTTAACGCGTCACTTAAAGGATGCCCCCAATTAACGACATTTCGGACTCCCTCCATGAGCGTAATCGTCGCTCCAGCGAGACGTTCCGTCGGTCTGCCGACATCGAGCCACATCGCGCCCTTGCGGACGTACTTCTCGGTGGTACCTGCTTCAAAAGCGGTGTCGCTTTCGGCAATCGCGTTTTCGTTGAGTTTGTAAGCATCAAGTTCCGGGATGTATGTCGCTGATGCCTGCCAGTCTTCAGGCGGAACACCGGCCAGTTCTGTGCAGTCCGTAATTAACCCGACCGCCTGAATCCCTTTCTGCTGAATGAGGTTATTCCCCCAAAATGGATGGACATGATGTTCGTCGACAATGAGTTCTGCATGGATATTCTGGTGGGAAAGGACCGCTTCAACTGCCCCGAGTTCACGATGATGCATGCCACTCATACCGTTGTAGGTGTGTGTCGCCCGTGTTATACCCGCATCAATTGCTGCCATTGCCTGTTGATATGTAGCGTTTGTGTGCCCCATGGCGATGATGATATCGTTGTAAGCGTCTGTCTTGTAGGTTGCAAGGTGCTTGATAAACTGGAAATTCTCATCGTTTTCTGGGGCGACCGAGATCACTTTCAGTGTGCCATCCGCGGCTGCCCACATGGCATGGAACTCTTCAAAGTTCGGCGGTGTAATATACTTCGCGTTCTGTGCGCCATTTTTCGCGAGACTCCCGAATTTCCCTTCAACATACGAACCTAAAACCCGTGCACCGTCCGCTACGGGTTCATCAACGACGTGGGCAATAGCCTTTAAGGCAGTGTTAATTTGCGCCATGCTGCCAGAGGAGATGCCTAACACCAACGAAGTGACACCGCTGCGAGCATGCGCCCGTGTGATCGTTGCTATGTCTTCGACCTCACCTGTCATCGTATCACAGCCGCCGCCGCCGTGTATCAATCCATCAATCAACCCTGGAATTACAAGGCAGTTAGAGGCATCGATAACCTGTCCTGCCCGTTGATGTGTCTCTGTTGTTATTTCTGAAATTGTGTCGTCTTGAATAACGATACTCCCGTGTCCGAAATGTGTTGGAGTATAGATATCGCCGTTCACTATCGTGAGTGTTTCCATAACACAAGTGTGCCTTAGTTTCGCTAAATCTCCTCTGATATCCATAAAATGCTTTGCGCCAGAAACCGAAGAAAGGGTTCTACTTCAAAATCACTTTGATGCCCTAATGAAGTATAACAGACGCGACCGCCGTTATGCAAGCGCGTCCATGCTATGGGTTCTGAATGTTCATCTGTGTGTCCCATTAACAGTAGAGATGTATCATCACAAAGCGATGGATTTTTGTAAAGACTTCCGTAGCAATTAAACGCGGGAATCCCCTTGAGAATAGGATGTTCCGCCTTTACTATTTCTACACGAGTCATCGGTCCGGAACCGTAATGCCCTTGATAGTCGCCGCCGAGAACATCTTTGTCAAATGCAAGCCAGTTTTGATACGCGTGACTGGCTGTCCTAACCCCAACAATGGGTCTGCCTTGTTCACAGTAATTTTGAAATTGCCTGAGTGACGCCCCATCTGTATTGAGACGCCGCGTGAAAACTAACAGAGCATCTGCGTCATCCAACGCAGCCAAAGATGGATCATCGTCTTCTGAACTATAGGCGATTAAATTCGTTTTGATCGGATACTGTTTTTCAACATACGCCCTGAAAGTTGTCAAAGATACTTCAGAACCATATTCAAAGGAACCTGAGAGCATACACAAATTAATCAAGGATGTATTCCTCTTTCTCTTTTTCTAAAAACAGGAAACTGTACGAATGCGGGTTTTTTTTGTCAGGTTCGTTATCAATCCGTTTTACTTCCTGCCACGCTGCAATGTCAAATTCTGGGAAATAGACATCACCTTCAAACGTCGCATGGATCTGTGTGATATAGAGCCTGTCGGCGTGCGGTAAAAAGGCTTGATATATCGGTGCACCCCCACATATCATGAGTTCTTCTACTTCCTGAGAACCTTTAATAACTTCTTCTACGGAGTGTGCGACAACACAATCTTCCGGTGCCTTGTAAGTCGTGTTCCGTGTGAGAATGATGTTCTGCCGCTTGCCTAAAGGGCGTTTGAGGGTTTCAAAAGTTTTGCGTCCCATAACGACGGGCTTACCGATGGTCATGTCACGAAAATGTCGTCGGTCAGCAGGCATCTGCCACGGGATGTCCGGTCCGTTGCCGATCAACCTATTTTTGTCCATCGCGGCGATCATTGAAATTAACATTTTACGGTTCTACTCCTTATTCTCCTCTTAGACAATCAGAGGTGCGCGAATTGCGTCGTGGTGTTGGTAGCCCTCTAGCTGAATGTGCTGCATTTTGAAAGCATCAATTGACTTGATTTTCGGCTTCAAAACAAGTTTGGGGAGCGGGTAAGGTTCCCGTTTCAATTGCATCTCGACGGCTTCAAAATGTGCGTGATAGATGTGAGCATCCCCTAACGTATGAATGAATTCATGAGGCGTTAAATCTGTTACTTGAGACACCATGTGGAGGAGAAGGGCATACGAGGCGATATTAAAAGGGACACCTAAGAACATATCACAACTCGGTTGATACATCTGAAGCGACAACTTGCCATCTGCGATAAAGAATTGAAAACACATGTGACAGGGTGTCAACGCCATCTCGTCTAATTCGGCTGGATTCCACGCCGTAACAATATGTTTACGGCTATGTGGGTTTGCCTGGAGTTGTTCAATGACTTTGGCGAGTTGATCAATTGTGCCTTCTTCCGTTTTCCACTTTCGCCATTGGACACCGTATATCCGTCCAAGGTACCCGTCTCGTCCCCAGGCATCAGCGTTAGCGTTCCATATCTGTGTCCCGAGTTTTTCAAACTGTTCAGCGTGATCGTAGCCGCGCAGGAAACCCAAAAGCTCGGCTTTAACAGATCGGAAAGCGAGTTTCTTAGTTGTTACAGCAGGAAATCCGTCTTCCATGTTATATCGCATCTGCATCCCGAAGATAGCACGTGTCTTCCCGTTTCTACCGATTCGGTCGACACCGGTATCCAATATCTGTTGAAGTCCTTCAAGGTACTGTTTCATCTAATTCCGACTGATTGCCAACGTTTGCTATTGGCACTCCTCCTATACGTAACGCAAATTTTAGCTGTTGGAGTTGAAAACCTCTTCTACATAGCATAAGGTTACCGATCTGTGCTACCAAATCCGCCTCTTGAAGCGGCGGTCATCTGTTCGACCTCATTCCATTCTGCTGTTCCTACACGGACAAAGATCGCTTGTGCGATCCGACTGCCTCTTTCGACATTCACGATTTCGTCAGTAAAATTATAGACCTGGATTTTCAATTCGTCTTCCTCGCCACAGTAGTCATTGTCAACGATACCGACCCCTTGTGGCATCATCAGCCCCAATTTGCGTGGCGTGCTGCTCCGCAAACAGACCATCAGCGTATAACCTGGGGGAGTTTCGACGATAACATTTGCAGGGATGAGGACAATAGATTGGGGCGGAATCTCCGCGGACTCTCGACAGATAAGATCGAAACCTACGGAACCCGCTGTCTCATATTTTGGTAACGGCAGCGTTTTATCTATGCGTTTGATTTTAATTTGTATTGTCATTAGGGGACTGAGACTCCGACTGTTTTGCATGCTATACGATAGACGGAGGTACTCGCTGTAATAAACAGCGTTTTCCAATCATCACCGCCCCACGCCAAGTTCGCAGCACGCTCAGGAACAGGGATAACGCCGAGGTGTGTTCCATCCGGTGTGAAGACCCAAATCCCGCCAGGCCCCGTTAGATAAACATTCCCTTGGATGTCAACCTTCATGCCGTCAGGTTTCCCGCCATCTCCCTCTTCTTCGCCGAAGACGCGATCGTTGGTAATTGTGCCATCAGATTGAACGTCAAATGCGCGGACATGCATCCGTTCAGTATCGTTAATATAGAGGGTGGATTCGTCCGGTGAGAAGCAGATACCGTTGGGTCTATTAAAATCGTCAACGAGGAGTGTCAGCGTCTCATAGTCCGATGATAAGCGGTAGACCCCTTGAAAATCGAGTTCTTTTTCTGATTCCGCCCCGTATGCTGCGCTGAGGCCGTACGGTGGGTCGGTGAAATAGATGCTCCCATCAGATTTTACAACGATATCGTTCGGACTGTTCAGGCGTTTTCCCTGGTAGTGGGAGGCAATTGTGAGAACGTCGCCATCGGCTGTTGTGAGTGATACCCGCCGGTTCGCGTGTTCACAAGCGATGAGGTGTCCACCTTTGTCGTAAGTCAATCCGTTTGATTTACCGGATGGGTCGCGGAAGACGGTCATCCCAGTTTCTGCGTCCCACTTCCGCATTTTATTTGCCGGAATATCGCTAAAGAGCAGGAATTGTCCGGTGGCGTGCCAGAGGGGTCCCTCTGTGAATTGGCACCCGGTTGCAATTTGTTCAATGTCTGCTGCCGCGTCAACTAAGTTTAATAATCGCGTGTCGCGTACGTCAAGTGGCATATTTCCCCTTAAAATGTTACACTGGTGTAACATTAGCATATTAAGAAGCATCGCGTGCGAACCTATACGGTGCATTGCTTCTAAGGCATTTTCGTTAAAAAATCTGTCGCGAAAATTTATTAAAAGTGTAACATTTTCCGTTAGGTGCTACACATGGAGGAGGCGCTAAGTTTATTATGAAGTCAAGATGCATACGGTGCGAAAATTAAAAAATCCTTGACAGTTATCCTTTTTAATGTTAACATACTCTAAAGTGTAAGTATGGAATTTTACGGAGTGCTAATGTGTTTTGCATACTATTCATTTAAAGCAAAGAAAGTGCCTGGGGCGATTCGAACGCCCGACCTTCAGCTCCGGAGGCTGACGCTCTATCCAGCTGAGCTACAGGCACATAAGGATCTCATGAGCGAAATCGGTAATGTATAAATTCCTATAATATTTTAACAAATTCAATATCTTTTGTCAAGTCTTTAACGTAAAAACCCAAGGAGGCGTAGGGTGAAACGCAAATTAAAACAACTTTCAGTTCTTACCGTTTTGGTGGTCTTTCTATTCAGTCTCGCGCCGGATATTGTGGAGAGCCGCCGCGGCGGGCGGAGTTTCAGTCGTAGCCGGAGTTTTAGTCGCAGCTCAACCCGGCGAAGTTACAGCGCGCCGAAGCGCCCCACGAGCAGCACACGGAGTCAGAGCAGTACCAACCGCTCTTATAGCAGCCCCCGATCGACAACACGGACAACCCGCAGCACAGGTAGCACCTACAACAGAAGTAGTTCAACGAGAACTACCGGCACGCGTACCAGCACGGCAGCACGACAAAGGCAGACAGCTACAAATAGGGCGAAAGCGACACCGCCGAATTCAACCCGAAGCACAACGGCGACGCGGAACGCATCCCGCACGCAACAACGCGCAACGACTGCACAAAATCGGAAACAGGTCCGGCAACTCAAGGCGGAAAACCGCACTTTGAAACGCCAGGTCAGAACAACCGATCGTCGAACTGCAAAGGCCCGTCGAGAACAACGTTCTACGATTAATATCAACAACTACGGTGGTTATTACCCGGTCATGGGGTACTCGATGTACAGCATGGCAGCCTCCATGGCGTTTAATAACCTGATGTTCGGTATCTATTTCCATGATTACTACAACCACGCGATTCAACGAAGTTATCTCTGGCACTATCACCATCCGAAATACGATCGATCCCATTGGAGTGCCGAAAAGCAAGCCGAATATGATTTTTATAAGGAGTACTACGAAAGTCAAGGTATTGAACCGAACTCGAATTACGTCGATCCCGGCACAAATCGCGATGAAGACTACGCAGCAAGTTATGTTGAAGCAAACCCCGATGAATTTTATGGCGATAATGTGGAGGTCTTCACTGTTGACGAACTACCCGATGAGGCAGCAATAAAACAGGAACTCCTCGCAGCCGCCTCAGACACACCAACGGTAACAGCAACCGCTGCGACAACAGCACCCGCGCGAGCACCACCAGCCACACAGACTGTTATTGTAAAGAAAAAGACCTCCGGGGCAACTTGGTTCCTCCTTATTTTTGGAAGTCTCCTTGTTGTGGGTGTTATTATGTTAGTAATGTATAACAAGGGTTACTTTTAGGGTGATAATGATGGCACTATTTGGTAGAGGCAAAAAAGATGGGAGATCCCTGTTCGGTAGACGCAAGAATGCCGAATCTAAAAAGCCAGTACGGCATGAATTGGTCGATATTCCGATTAACAGTATGATTGAACTCTCCGATATCATCACTTATGAGAAGACTGGAGATACTTCACATGCCTTCAAACTTGTCACGCGAAAAAAATATGAAGGCGAAAGCCTTCAGCGTTATATGTATCACATTCGAGACGCAGAAGAAGAAGTCGTACTTGGTGTTGACCATATCGCAGGGACAAAGGAGGAATACGAGGTTTCTCGCTGGATTGTTGATGATGAGTGCGCGCTCGGAGATCCGCTGCCCGATCACATGACGCTCTATTTTCCTGATCCAGATAACGAAAACGAGGAAATTGCCGTTGCGTACACTCGACAGGATGTTGTGCCTGCAATCCTCACTGTTACCAATGCCCAGGGTGAAGAAAAATTTGACGTTGAATTGCACGAGTACGCCAGCAGTGATGATGCGTTTATGTCTATTGAACTCTGCGGGGATTGGCTAACCTTCTACACCGGTGTACTTATCACGCGTTCTGATATAGAAATCTATCCAGCGATGGAGCCCGCGTCTGAAAGCAAATAGGTTTTGTCCCAATTTATTCATCAGGTGGGGTTTTGGTGCCTCGCCTTGTGTTGTATGTGGTTACGGGCAGTGATAATAAAATTAACGTGACCTGAAGGCAATAATAGAGTCTGAAACCCAGAATACTTAAACAGGCAAATGCAAGTGCGTATGCTAAACGGCTAACGCCGCATGTTTACCAAATAAATCCCGCCCGCTACGAGAATAGCACCGACGAGCAGGCTAATTGTTAGTTCGTCACCTAAGACCAGATAACTGAACACAACACCCGAAAGCGGCGTTGCAAAGAAAAGTACCACCAGTTTACTTGCGCTGTATCTTTCAAGTATTGAAGTCCACGCTAAGAAACAGTAACCAGCGACAACACCCCCTTGATAAAGGAGTGCGGCAGCACTTGAAAGGGTCAGTCGCATCGGTTCGCCCCGCTCGAGGATCAAATGCATTGCGGCATAACAGGGGAGACTCAAACTTAAATACCAGACGAGAAGTCGGTACGGGTGAATGGATTGGATGAGGAGTTTTGTCACGACGACACGTAGCCCCAGGAACCCACCACTGATGAGTACAAGAATATCGCCAAGGATACTCGTTTCGCCTTCTCCGAGATTCGGGGCGACGGTTATGAAGACACCACTAAAAGCGACAATAATGCCCAAGGTCTTTGGGACAGAGAGGCGTTCACCGGGAATCCAGAAATGCGCGAAGAGTGCGGTGAAAAAGGGGTAGACGTTAATAAAAATAGTAGAGCGGGATGCTGTCGTGAATAGGGTACCGGTGTTCAAACAGATAATTTGGAGTATGAAAATCGTTGTCAGCAGCATCAATCGCGAAAGTTCGCCGCGGCGCAAACCGAGTGAGACACGGCGAAACAGCGACCAACCGCCAACAACAACAAGACCTATCACAAAACGGAAAAATGCCAACGCCATCGGTGGGAAATCTTGCAGACCGACTTTTATTGACGGTGAATTCCCACCCCAAAGAAACGCGAGGAGCAGACTGAGGGCAATAATTTTCCCGTGTGGCTCCTCGCTGATAACGTCGGGTCTGGGTGGTGTTTCGATAGTTTCGTTTCTATTTGAAGGCAACTGTTGTCCTCGGTGGCAGTTATTATTCTCTGAAAAAAATTAGATCAATCGTAGGCACCGGGGCGGTGGTTGCCCATTAATCGTTGTTGACGTTCTGTTGCCTGTTCCAAGATCGCCGCATCGAACTGAAACCGGTTCAGGTAAGGCGGGAATTTTTGCGTGATCATACGGTTCGCGTAATGCACTTGTAATAGGTAGCGCGTTTGATGGCTACGGTTTGCTGTGCCTCGGTGCCAAACCTCACTGCGGAAAAGCACGACATCACCAGCGTTACAGAGGATACTCTGTTCTTTAGCCCCTTTCCATTCCGTTTCACCATCCGGTCGCCGTCCGGACAGATGACTACCGGGAACGAACTTCGTCGGACCGAGAGCTTCGTAGAGGTTGTCCAAGTAATAGTGCGCTGTTGTGATAAAAATGGGCACTTTCACCCGCGGGTCTTCTAAAACATCTGTGGGCAGCGGAATCGGCAGCCAATCAGTGTGCAGCCCTTGGTCGGGACGCCCCGGACCTGTTATCCAAGCCGTCATACCGATGACGTGGCAATCGGCCCCGTGAACCGCCTCTGCTAATTCAATGACCGGAGACTTATCTAAATATTGCAGAAAGACGGGGTCGCGATTGAAGGCGTTATTGATGTGTTTGTTAAGAAAACCGTTTCCGTTTTCTGGGACGCTGTGCCGATCAAAACTTTCAGGGATCGCTGTTAGCCGATCCATCGCTGCCCGAAGTTCGGCAAGTTCTGTTCCCTCAATAACCTTCGGAAGATAGGCGTACCCATCCTCTTCCATCGCTTTCACGCGGTTTTCGAGGTCCGGATAGGCAACGAGAGGTAAGGTTTGGCTCATTATCCTTGTTTTCCCCCTTTTATGAAAAAAGCCGAAATAGATACTTCCACATGCGTATTTTACAACTTTCAAGATGTTATGTCAACTTTTTTCCGAACAAAACGTTAGTTAAGTGCATCCAAAATAGTGTAACAGTGAAATAACAGTTATCAAAAAAGGAGAAAATTCAGATGAAAAAAGAAAGAACATCCCCTGAAACTCATGAATCTCGTAATAAAGATACTGCTATCCGCGTCTTGGGGGTCGTCATGGAATCTTTACCGGGCAACCTTTTTCAGGTGAAGTTAGAAGAGAACGACCACAAAGTGGTAGCGTACCTCGCAGGTAAACTGATGCAGCACAAAATCTGGGTGCTTCCCGGTGATCATGTTACCGTCGAACTTTCTCCGTATGACTTAACGCGCGGACGTATCATCTGGCGGAATCCGGGTGCGTAACTGGTTTTTGCGAAGTGTGTAGTGCTTCGGAAAACTAAAAGTTTGTTCTACATTCGGTGAATCTAAGATGGAAGGTATTGTCATAAAAGCAAGAGGTGGTGCCTACGAAGTACAGGTTGGTAACCGTTGCTATATCTGTACTGTACGGCACCACTTGATTGAAGAAGAGAAGCGTCGTCTCGATGAAACGAAAGAGATGCCTTATGTCGATTTAATTGCAGTCGGCGACCGGGTCCGTATTTCGACACAGGTACCTGCTGAGGCTAACGGTTACATTGAGGAACGTCTCCCGCGTGAAACGCAGTTCGGACGTATACGCATGGACGGTTGGCGGCAGGTCATCGTTACTAATTTAGAGATGCTACTTATCATCTTTGCCGCCCGGCACCCGACACTCAAACTGCGGATGCTTGATAGATTCCTCGTCACTGCTGAGGCTTCGGATGTAGAACCCGTTATCTGTATCAACAAAATCGATTTGGCAAAATTGGAGAACGTACAGCGCGAACTTAAATTATATGAAGAATTAGGCTATAAGGTAGTTTATACAAGTATTGTAACTGGACTCGGTGTTGCTGAGTTAAGAGAAACAATGCGAGATAGGATTTCTGCAATTGTTGGTTCGTCGGGTGTCGGGAAATCCTCTCTGCTTAATGCACTACAACCCGGACTCCGATTACGCGTCGGTGAAGTAGATGAACGAATCCACAAAGGGCGGCATACAACAACAGAAGTTATGCTGCTACCGCTTGAATTTGGCGGTTTTGTCGCAGATACGCCCGGCATCCGGACGCTTGGGCTGCTTGAAGTTGATGACGAACAGGGGTTAGATATCCATTTTCCTGAGATGCGCCCCTATATCCCGGAGTGTAAATTCGCTGCATGTACGCACCAGCATGAACCTGCATGTGCGGTCAAAATGGCAGTTGAAACCGGTAACATCAATCCACTCCGGTATGAGAGTTATCTTCGGATTTCTGGATTTAAGGAAGGGAGATATGAACGAAACTCAGATAAGCGAAGAGCGGACCGAAACACGCGAAGACGCAAACGCTGACCTTCAGAAGTGGGCGGATGCTATTAACAACTTACTCCGCATTATTGAGAGGAGTGAACGGAAACTCGGATACTTTCAGAATAGAGTGAAACAGGCGAAATTCATGGATCGCCCGAATCAACGTAAGATTCGCACGGCTGGTGCGCAAGTTGGGGCGCATTCGGCACAACTTGAGGGTTTGCGCAGTGAATTGCGACAATTGGAACGCCTCTACAGCGGTGGCATCCACCTCCGGCAAACCACGGAGAACGAACTTCGCCAAATTTGGGGCTGGATCAACCGACCCGGCATCAGGAACCTGCTTTATGCTGCGCGGGTCTCATTTGAAACATTTCTCGACGATTGGCACCGTTGGGCAGCCGACGCGGAAACACTGCCGCTCGCTATTGAAATCCGAACGACCCGTTTCCTTATCGGGTTTACCCTTCTTAAACGCGACATGGACACTGTTACGATTAGGTTCGTTATCATTCGACCAGACTATCGCGCTCGCGGCTACGGCACGGACACACTCGTTGAGACTGTCCGATATGCCTTTGAGGTACTAGGTGCTGCGCACATTACCTTAGAAGTCTTGGCAGACAATGGACCTGCACTTACCTGTTTTGAAAATGCAGGATTCCAATATCTCAGTTACACCGATACAGCAGGACAGGTATACACGATGGGGATTGAGCACAGCGAATGGGTCGGTGATAGAGTGGTAGATGAACAGAATATTATGCCACAGTTGAGTGCCCCGCTCAAATTGTTCTTTGATTCCGATGAGTGATCTTCTCATAAAATTGTAATGTATAAGGGACAGAAGTGACACGTTTCTGTTCCTTATTTTTTTGTAGAATGACTTGTAGATTAGGGTTTGCCCATTTCGTTTGCCTAATTCTATAAACATTCTTGCTTTCAAGAGCGGTGGGGTTGTTTCCGAATCCAACGCATCACCTACAGAGACAAAGTGTGTCGTGGTGCCACCTGTTGTCTCAATAATCGCTTTGGGGGCATCTTCGAATCACGAGGGAAGATCGGACCAAGCAGGCGACACAATTCAAGAGGAACAGACGGGGGCCAGCCGAGCGGACAGAATAGGTTGTTGTCTATGATGGTGCGGTAGAAGTCGCTTGGTTGGAGCGCGTGTCCGGTGTCTGCCCCCGGTGCTGCTGTTGGACGCACTGCCTCGCTCTGAACACCCGTGACAGGCACGGCGGCCTCCACCTTCGCATTCAAAGAACGATACACACCGATAACAATGAGTATGAGAAACGCGCCCGCTATCACAAGACAACAGGCACGTCGGTTGAAATGTAACACTTTTTTTCCCGAGTGCTGCCAACATTACTCTGAAGAATGCCAACCATCCGGACTTGATGAGCAATCGCCCCATTCACTTGTGCAGATGTGGTAGGTCACACCGCAGTGGATACAGGTCACATCATCCGGATACCAACAGTAGTCCTCTGGACAGCCATCCTCATCCCCTTCATCGGGCGGATCGTTTTCGTCCTCGTCCTCATCATCCTCATCATCGTCCTCATCACAAGACGAACACCCCTCCGTGCAATAACTACAATCGGGCGTGTTGTCTACAGGATCACTCGGACTGCTGCCCGAACCACAGGAATCGGGATGCCCAGAACACGCATAAACCGACGCTTGATTGCAACTCGAACAGGTCGCCAGTAACGCATGACTCGACGGAACACCATAACAATTCCAATACGTACCGCCCTCTTGACAATACATATTCGGACAGGTCACATAATGGGCTGTCGGTGAGGAAACTCCGGTTTGTTTGCAAAGACTACAAACGTTCGTTTCTTTCACTTCCCATGACCCTGAATCGCTTGTCGTATGTGTATACGAGGGATCCGACGTGTCATTATGGACAATCCAGTCTCCTCCTGACCATCTGGCGAGTTTTCTAACGGCTTGACCGCTCGCGCTCCAATTGTAAGTGCCAACATCATCGGACCAATCGGAAACGTTATTAACAGTGAACGAGAAGTCGTCGTTTTCTGCCGTATCGTACATCGGAACCCCCAGCGGATATAAGATCCCCATGTAGCCAATCTCCTCTGTCGGTGCCTCCCCATACTGGGGGTCTGCCATGTGATTCTCGCCGTTGATCGTGATGGATGTGATTTTGAAATCTATCCAACCGAGTCCCATTGCCGTTCCACTTATCGTCATCGTAACGGGATCGGGGTGTGCGGGTTCCACGGTGTGGTTTTCATGGATATAATACGTATACGTCCCTGATGCATTTGACGATATCGACGGACCACTACTGATCGCTAAATACGGATCGGGTGCACCGATGATCGGGATGCCCCAAACATAGAGACCTACGCAAAGAAATACGAAAAAGAGCGTGCACAGTAAAATCAATGTTTTCATTCTAAACCTCCAGAAGGGTCTTTAATCATTCAAGGGTCGGGGTCTTGGAACTTTCCCACCAATGCCCGTGCCAATAAGATGCCCGAGTCCAAAGTCTACAAGGGCTTGATCGAATGCCTCTCTTGAGCGCTGAGCGACTCTGCTTCGTGCGGCTCTCCCGGATGCAGCGGCTGTAACGAGCGGATACGGCCCTTGGGCAGCGTCTACAATCCGATACATTTCAGCGCGGATCTCTTCCAATTCTGCAAATTTCCCTGCTGCATGAAGACCGCGCCGTTGCATTCTCAATTCCTTATATCTTCGCGCTTGCTCGGGGTTGGGTGCGAATGCGGTAATCGTATGGACTTGGATGTAAGGCTCACCAATCTTGTTGATGACAGGTTCACCATTTGCATCTCGTTTGACAACCCAGGCATCATCCCAGATATATTCATAGCCTCTCGGCGGTGGGGGAACACCTGCTTTTTCAAACCACGCCGACATCGCCCGTTTCGCCTCTGCTGGCGAGAATTGCGACAGATATTTCGCAAGGAACGACCCCGGACGCGGTGCCAAATCACCTGCATCGTCTGCTGGAGGTGCCGGTGTTGTCTGCGGTGCCTGTGCGGCCGCTACCTGTTCTTGCGCCCCGTCGTGCCATGTCCCATCCGCATGGGTATGTCCGCCTTGTTGCGCTTCAGGCGTTTCCTGCACAACAGGCGATTCTGTTTTCGGTTTTTCCGGCGGTTTCGCTAAGGGTTCTACGGGTGTGTATGTCACAATCGGTTCGGGCGGGGGTTGTGTCGCGAGGTAATAAATCCCCACACCTGCAATCGCCACAAGGAACACCGCGAGCGGTATCCAATACTTTTTGATAAACATATTTCGCTCCTTTATTTGACAACTTCTGCACCGAACCCCGCATCTGCCAACGCGGATATCAGCACATCACTTTTAACGTTACTTTTTACCACAACTTTTCGGTCTAAAACCGAGACCGAGACAATCTCTAACTCACCTTCAAGGTTTTCAAGTGCAGACCGCACTTTTTCGGCGCAGCCCGGTCAGTCCATCTTTGGGACACCCAACGCTATCACTTCTCGCGTGGGACTGCACCCGATACACAGCACACAGGCGAGCAAGAACAACACAAACGATATACGGGTTAGGGGTTCCATGCCGGCACCTCCCACATCTCACACGATGCCTGCAATAACGGGCTCACCCGCTCACAATCGGGCGGTTTCACATCGCGGATGCATGGGGTGCGCGCGGAACACTCGGACATCGCTGCACGTGCGCGGTATGTGAACACCACCGACACGCCGATAACCCCACACAACAAAACAATCAAAAACAATGATCGGAACATCGATGCACTCCTAAAACGGTTGAGCCCAGCTGTCGGAGGTATGCAACAGCGAAAAAGAAGACGCGGCAATTCTCCGTCAGTGAACTACAGTCCTATAGCATATAACAAAAACGGCTGTCGTGCAACACAAAAAACCCGCTATGCAGTGCCTTGTCTGTGACAAAGGCAGCACGCGGGAACGAAAGGTTTCCAGAACTATACGAACCTTGTGAAGTAAAATACTTAACGCGTGTGAAGTGGGGGGGGGGCCAAGGGCCACAACAAAACAGGAGCAGACACGCTACACTCAGTAGACGCAAAAATACCTACCAACGCACTTATGCAAACTTCTCCTGAAGAACCCAAAAATCTGATGCCCATTACTACCACTCCATTAATATCGACCTCAGTTGTATATCGGGGTTACAAACCCCTCCTACAAGCGTTTCTCGGAAAGATAGAAACTTATGGAATTAATTATACCCACGCAAAAGGGGTTTGTCAAGTTTAAAATTTAAAAAAGCGTTTTTTTGGGGATTCATGTTTTACACAAAAATTATTCTCGATTATTTATCAAATTCACGCCGTTTTTTGCACTTGATAAATAATTTTCTCATTTTTTTCGCAAAAACGTGCAAAAGTGCATCCGAAAATGTGTTTAAGTGAATCATTGTCATTTTTTAATGGCGATGATATCCTAATACCGTTTTATCGCGGTAGAGAGAAAAAGGAGGAAATTGTTATGTTAGCAAACCAGAGGAGGTGTGACACTTAGTGTTACGCCCTTGTGGTGTGACACAAGTGTCACACGCTTTGGAAAGGGGCGGGGGGCTGAAACCCCTCTGTCCCTTATTTTTGATAGGTGCCGTTTTTTTACCCTGAAAACAGCATCCGCCAAATTTTCATGGCATATTTTTCTATCTTTTGGTATACTATCCGGTACACTTAGAAAAGTGTAATCTTTGCCAACATGTTGTTAATTTTTCAATCCTGCTAAACTACAAACAGAGACAAAAAGGAGGAGGTACCTATTATGCTACGTTTGAACCACGCTACACTTCATCTAAAGACATGCAGTCCACGGCGATGGTGCCTCTGCCCGTTATCGACGATTTGATTGAAATGGCATAGGCACAGTCGCCTCACACGTGAGGAGTCGCTCTATCTATGCCCAAATTTAATCCTGAATTTTGGGAAATTCCGGTACCCCCGGAATATTTCGATCAGTTTACGACAGAAGATTATCTTTGGTATCGAGCACCTGATGACGGATATACCATAGCCCGTCGTCTCAAACGTCAAGCGGTCTTAGAACAAATTCATCAGATTATCGCAAACGACCTAACCCACCGCCAAGCCGAGTGCGTCCAACTTTACTTCTACCAAGGCAAGACCCAAGAAGAGATTGGCTATATTCTTGGCATCTCCCGGCGTGTTGTGAGCCAACACCTCTTCGGTATCACACGAAACGGGAAACAGATAGGCGGCGCGATTAACAAGATCCGCAAGATGTGCCGAAAACAGGGAATAGAATTTCCTTAGTGCTAAAGAGTCAATTTATCTATAAACGCTACAAGTGCAATTCAACGCGAGAGGAACCTTCAACGGTTACTTCTCGCTTGAAAGCACTTCTGTCCCACCCACAAAATAAAATCATCTAACCGCCAAAACATACCTTGCCAAAAAGGGATATTTCGTGATATTGTAACCTATATCATATTTGGTATTTCTGCCGAAAAGGGGAACACTATGGCGGTTCAGATTGCAATTATCGG
>RKRO01000383.1 GCA_007571355.1 Candidatus Poribacteria bacterium
ACATTGAGTGGGGAGAATCAGAGAATATCCACAAACGACTCACCTGTCTTAGAAGATCACCATGGTACGATCTTGTAGAACGTCCGCCTGCGTCTTTCTGTTTTCCTCTCCTACTTCCATCAGGGACAACAACTGCTAAAACTGTATATGCCCCTGAAGGTTGTTATGGTACTGGTAACTTCATAGAAGTTAGTGCGGATCCCGGTTTATCAATTCCACTTTGTGTTTCTCTGAATTCTACCCTTTTTCAGTTAATGGTGAATGTAAATGGGCGTTTGAATCGAACATGGACACTAGAAATTCAACCCAACGACTTAAAGCGTTTGCTATACGTTAACCCAATTATACTTAACATAAATGGGGGGGGTAATTCATGAACTGCTCAACGCAGAAAACTGGGATGTCCTCAACCCATCGCCGGAACGCATTGCCCTTGACAACATCATCTTCGATGCGCTACAATTAACACAAAGTGAACGCGACGGTGTCTACGAAGCCGTCACACAGCTCGTCGAAACTCGACTCAAAAAAGCAAAAACGTGAAATGTTCGAAACTTCAAAAATTTCAAAAACACAGAGACTGCCCCTAAACCCACGTCACCACTATATTTAAGTGGTAAATTAACAACATTTTTGAACTTTAAAACAGCCTGTATTTCAAAAATTCTTGCAATTTGACCAGAACACCGCACAAAAAATAGAGGGACATGTATGAGTCATGGAAACGTTATCGCAGTTATTCTTGGCGGCGGCCGCGGCACACGCCTATTTCCATTAACACGGGATCGAGCAAAACCGAGCGTGCCAATTGCTGGCAAATTTCGACTCGTAGACATACCCATCAGCAATTGCTTACATTCAGGGTTGGAAAAAATTTATGTCTTGACGCAGTTCAACTCGGTCTCCTTAAATCGACATATTGCCCAGACGTACCGCTTTGATACGTACCGCCGCGGGTTTGTCCAAATCCTCGCAGCGCAACAGACGCTGATGGGCGAAGAGTGGTATCAAGGCACAGCAGATGCCATCAAGCACAACGAACCCTATATTCTCAACCCGCGATTCAAAGACGAGTATGTTCTGATTCTTGCGGGTGACCACCTCTACCGGATGGATTATCAAAAGATGCTGACTGTTCACGCCGAGTCTGGCGCGGATATTACAGTATCTGTTATCCCTGTGAAAGAAGAGGATACAAGCGGACTCGGCATTCTTCAAGCAGATGCCAGGGGTCGTATCGTCGACTTCGTTGAAAAGCCACAAACGGAGAAAGCACTCCGGCAATTACGCGTTGAACCTGAGGTATTTACCTCACGCGGCATTGAACCACACGGAAGGGAATACGCCGCCTCAATGGGGATCTATATCTTTAATCGGGAGGTACTGCAAGAGGTGCTTCAAGACGAATCAAACGTAGACTTCGGTAAAGATATTATCCCTAAAAGTATTCAGACGCGTCCGGTCTCTGCGTACTTTTTTGATGGCTATTGGGAGGATATTGGTACGATCCGCGCTTTCTATTCTGCGAATATCGCACTCACTGATACCGCTCCGGCGTTCAATTTCTACGATGAGCAGGCACCGATCTATACCAACCGGCGGCACCTTCCGAGTACGAAAGTCAATAGCAGTAGTGTCCGTTCTTCAATTCTCGCTGAGGGTTCCATCATCGATGATTCCGAACTTGATAGAACGATTGTCGGTATCCGCAGCATCATCTCCGGGGGCAGTCGCGTTTACCAGTCTGTCCTCATGGGGGCAGACTACTACGAATCAGATGCGTCGCGAGCGGAGAACGAACGGTTGGGCATACCGAACGTCGGGATCGGACAGAATTCCCTGATCCAGAATGCAATCATTGACAAAAATGCGCGTATCGGTGATAATTCAGTACTGGTGAATCGAGATGCGATTGATAATCATGACGGTGACAATTACTACATTCGGGATGGCATCGTGATTGTGCCAAAGGATGCAATGATACCTCCTGAAACCGTCGTTTAATGGGTAGCCTTGAATTGGTTTGTCATCAAGGTTTACACAACAAGGAGATTTCTAATGAACAAAGCACTAACATTTCTGGTACTCAGTCTTTTTGCGCTGACATTTTTCGTAGCGATGCGTGTCGACGCATTGGACACAGACGGTCTCGTCGGCGCGTGGCTGTTCGATGAAGGCACAGGTGAAGCCGTTACGGATTCCTCCGATAATGGGTTGGATGGAAAAATCGCGAGAGGTAAACCGAAGTGGGTTGATGGTAAATTTGGCGGCGCGATGGAATTCGGCGGCGCAGATATGGTGACCGTTGATGATGATCCTGCTCTCGACTTGGAGGATTTCACACTCGCTGCATGGGTGAATATCCCGAAAATCTCCGGGGCATGGCAGATTATCGCCTCCAAAGAAAACCGAAATCCGACCGGCAGGAACTACGGACTCTTCGGCAACATCAACAATGGGGTCGTCCACTACTCTTTCACAACAAACGCCGGATGGAAATCCTTTGATGCCCAAACTGCTGTAACTGATGGGGATTGGCATCACGTCACAGGCACTTATGATGGCTCTGACTTCAGACTCTATCTTGATGGAGCCGTTGATGCACAAGTTACACCAGGGACGGAACCGGATACCCACGATAATTTTCTTTTTATTGGCGGCTGCGACATCGGGAACTACTGGATGACAGGCACTATTGATGAGGTCGTTATCTACAACAGAGCCCTCAGTGAAGAGGAAATCAACGAATTAATGGAAGATGGCGCGACTGCTGCGTTAGACGTGCAACCCGGCGGCAAAATGGTAACGACATGGAGCCAGATCAAAGCACAAGCGGACCGGTAGATTCCAAGCGATGAGGACACAACCGCAAGCCTGCAACAACGGAGCAGGCGATTCAAGTGGAAGGCATGCTAAACATGACCCCACGCTATTAATCCGCAAGGAAAATTTAAAACATGTCTGAATTAAGACAGAAACTGCTGGTGCTGCATTTGCATACACCAGACTTAAACAGTAACGTTGTCGCCTGGGCAATGTATGACGGCACCGGTTCAAAACGGCATACGACAGGCGATAGCGAGACACCCCCGTACAACTCGGTGGTGGAAGCCATGCGGGATGGCTGGCGCGTGGTTCAGTTCCCGCAACAATTCCCTGCCTACCCCGGCATGGAATATCATACCTCATATCTCAGGTTTGAATATGTCCTTGAGAAAATGGAGGAAATCCAATGATTGATAAAAAGCATTTACTCACTACGGAACAGATGGCGAACTTCGTTGCGGACGGTTATCTCCGCTTTGAAAATTTAATTCCCGATGAATTGAATAAAGCCGCACACGCGGAGATGGAAGACGGTTTGATCGTCCGCGGCCGCGGTGGCACGGTTTTAAACGATGTCTGGACAGATGATTCTGCTGTCGGTAAAGTCTTCCGGTTACCAGAGGTCCTGGGAATCATCCACAGTTTAGTCGGCGAGAATCCGCTTTACGATCACCACGCCGTTCACATCGTCCGTCCGCAAAACGAGATCGGACAAATTTGGCACGCCGATGCGATCATCGACCTGCGGATGCATTTTGACATCCAATTCTTCTATTTCTCACACGACACACCGCGCGAAATGGGAGGGACAATGATCCTGCCGGGGAGCCACTATCGGCGTGTCTGTGAGACGGATATCGCGCGTTATCAAAACTTCCTCGGGCAGCTGCCGATCGCGTGTGAGGCAGGCACGCTCTTTGTGGTACATCACGGGATGTGGCACTGTGCGCAACCGAATTTAACAGATCAGACACGCTACATGTTCAAACTCCGTCTCAATCCGACAGTACGTCAATCCCAACTCTGGAACACAGATGATATTGACACTGCACCTATTCACGGTATCTTAGGCAGGAATCACAGATGGTATGGAAACGATGTCCGGCTTGAGATCGTCAACAGGATTAAGCAGTGGCGTTTCCTTATTGGTGACGAGTCGTTTGATGTCGGCTACTGGCTCTCTCGGCTTGAAAACATGCCAGAGAACGCTCAGGAAGCAGCATAGCGTTATTATCGTAATATCCGAAAATAAATGCACGCTTTTCTGAAGCCAACCCCCCTCCCCCCTTATCAGAGGGAATCAGCGGGCATCGCTTCTACGTGAGGCGTTTCCATAATGATGGGCTTTACGCTAAAACAAACAAGGCGCGATAACACATCGCGCCTTGAAAAAATAAGTATATCTCTTGACGGAACACGGCGTTATCTATCGCGATCTCGCCGTCCTCTATCCCCCCCAAATTCTTTCCTCATCCATTCCATAATTTCGCGCCGCTCTTCTGGTGATGAAGCGTTCCGCAGCTTCTCCATCGCTTCCCGTCTCATTTGTTCACGAGAATATTCACGCTTTTTTTGCTCCCCTTGCCTGCGCTTTTCAGCTGCTATCTGAGCGGCTCGGCTCTGTCCAGCATTGTTGTTATTACGTGCTGCTTCGGAACCGCCTTCACCACGTCCTCCGCCTCTGTTGGACTGGTTTCCGCGCGTTGTGAGGAGTTGCAGTTGGCCGGTTCTGAGTGTCACCGTTTCGCCTGCTTTGTCAAAA
>RKRO01000283.1 GCA_007571355.1 Candidatus Poribacteria bacterium
TGCCGATTCTGAGTGCTTGCATTGCACGGACGAGCTATGGGAAAATGGGTCAGTTTTCACCGCCTATGAAAACGAGTTCTTGCGCGGAAAGCTGGTTAGCCCCATTCTAGCGTGTAAGCCCGGCAATCAGTTCGTTCGCCAAATTATAGATGAGCTTCATCAAATAAATCCCAAAGATTTAGACGAGCCATGGGTTTCTGTCGGGAATTTATTTATTGCCAAGATGATCGCGGTACACAAACCGGATATTGTGACGTTTCCAAGCTATTTATTCAATCCCTGGCACTATGAAGGCTTGCGTTACACGGGGTCCGATAAAGTGTATGCTAGGCAATATTTTGCCTCGACATGCAAAAGCTACAAGAGATTGCCTCTTTTACATAAAGTGCGTTCAAAGTTGCACAGGCTCTCGAGATCTCGCCGTCGCTCGAGTCAGAAACGTCCAGCGCACTCCGAGTGGGGGTGGGATGGGAAACATTAGTGCTACACTCCTACCACTCCGAAGCCTTCATCGCCGCACCGCTGGCGCAGGGTCTGATGGCAGAAGGAGGATGGCAGCTCGCGCTGGTCGGCTTTCTCGGGCTGTGCGCCCTGATGCTGCCGGCTGCGGTCTTCGTCGGCGCAGGAGACCGTCCGAAGGACACTGCGGTGCCGGTCGAAGAGGACCGGAGCGCCCACCTCACTTTCACCGAAGCGCTGGGCGAGGCCGCCCGACACCGCGGCTACGTCATCATGGCCATCGCTTTCTTCGTCTGCGGGCTGCAGCTCGTCTTTATCGCGACCCACCTGCCGGCCTATCTCCACATTTGCGGTCAGCCGCCTGAACTGGGCGCGCAGGCGCTCGCGGTCATCGGCGGGTTCAACGCGATGGGCTGCTACCTTCTCGGCTGGCTCGGGGACCGGTTTCCCAAGCATATCTTGCTCGGCACCGTCTACATCCTCCGCTCGCTGCTGATCGTGGTCTATTTCACCCTGCCGGCTTCGCCGGCTACGACCCTGGTCTTTGCTGCGCTGATGGGTGTCCTGTGGCTCGGTGTGGCGCCGCTGGTCAACGGGCTGGTCGTTCAGATCTTCGGCCTCGGTTTCGTCGCCACCCTCTCGGGCATCGCGTTCTTCAGCCACCAGGCGGGCTCGTTCTTCGGCGCCTGGGGCGGCGGCCTCCTGTTCGACGCATTCGGCAACTACGACCTGAGGTATGGGAGTATCAGCGTAAAATGGTATCCTGATCCACCGGATAACCGAAACCAAGGGGTCTTTGAAGACGGGTGTGACGAGTACTGCAACCTTTCTGAAACCTATTGGTGGATTGGTCCGGGCGATATCAGTGCTCGGAACAAAGCATTCATTCGTAATCAGGATGGTCATGCCTCCGACAGTGGGATGTGGTAAGGAGAAAAAACCACAAAACGGGCGTATCGTTCTGCCTGCTTTAAACAGAAACGGGCGTGTGTGTTTTCACACACGCCACCCTCCAAAGGCGAATTATACCCTTCACACCGCTACATCTTTTCTCTCCCTAATTACCTTTACATCTCGTGTCGCCTATGGTATAATTATATAATTAGAGACACAATAGATTTACGGAGGTAACGATGAACAACGACAAGCCGATACCCCTCACCACCGGCGGTGCGCGCACCTTGCTAAAGGCGTTATTCGCAGGCAAGGGGTATCACAAACGCGCCGAGATGATCGATGCCGTCACCCAACACCACACCCCCGCGTGCCTTCCTCCAAACCACCACAGGAAACAAACCCACATCATCTTCCCCGGTGAGACCCTTGACGCTCACACCGAAGGCATCTCCATTGCACACAAACAGGTAACACTCTCCACCGATGGCAAACAGCGGACATTACCGCTCGCCAACCGTTATTGAAAACCTCCATCAGACTTAATTTTCTTATACCTCGAAAAAATTTGCAACCAAATCCACGGTTTGGTGTATATTATAAACAAGCACCTCCGGAGGTATCCGATGCCTGACTTAGATGATGAATTAATGGAACGTTACCAAAAAGGTGATGAAAACGCGTTTACACTCCTCGTGCGCCGACATCAGCAGCCACTTGTCAATTTTATCGCTCGCTTTATCAATGACAGGGACAGTGCCGAAGATCTGGCGCAGGAAACCTTTATACGTATTTTTAAAGCCGCGGATAGATACAAATCGGAAGGTGCCCATTTTAAGACGTGGATGTATCACATCGCCTCGAATCTGTGCAAAAATGAACTACGCAATCGAAGACGACGGGACCGATACAGGGTCGATAACGTTGTCAACAGCGGAAATGACAGGGATGGAGATGCAGATCAGATTGATTTAATTGGGAGTGCACCAGCGAACCCGGCTTTCCAACCGGAAATCGCACTCGAACGCAAGGAACTACGAAACGCTATTCAAAAAGCGATCACAGAACTCCCAGAAAAGTACAGACTCCCACTTGTGCTTCGCGACCTACAGGGGCTGAGTTACGATGAAATCAGTGAGGTACTCGAGATTCGGAGCGGGACAACGAAATCTCGCATCAACCGCGCCCGACTCATGGTAAAAGAAAAGTTAAAACCGTTTATCTAATTTTTAGGAGCAAATTATGAACTGTTTACAGGCTGAGGAACACTTCTCTGCCTATCTTGAAGACGCACTTGATTATCAGACACTGCAGGGCGTTGAAGGACACCTCTCAGCATGTGAAGCGTGTCAAGGCGAATATGCCCGATTTCAGGAGTCTGTGAAGTCGGTACAGCAATTGCCACAGATAGAACCGTCGCCGTACTTTATGTCAGCATTGCAACAACGGCTCGATGCGGAACAGCACGAGACAGGGCGCGTTGACGTTGTCGCAACAGGGTGGCAGCAGCTGCTTGATGGGTTTCGTCGTCCAAAGTGGGCACTCGGTGGTATCGTCGCGTTGGTTCTTGCCACAGCTGGCACCTATTTCTATCAAGACCTCCGTCCAACGTCGTTACCACCTACACCCCGAACAGAACAGGTAGCGACATCGCCTGAGGGGTTTCCGGTACAGCCATCGAGACAAAGTGTCGGAGGTAGCAATCAACGCTTGCAAGGAAGTGTTATCTTAACACCGACACAACCGATGCATCAGCGTTATATGTTAAAGCAGATCAGTTATACCACTGCCGCCACCAGCGGCGGACTTTAATGAGACTCTTGTAGGCGAGGTTTCTAACCCCGATTCATACACTTCAAGGAAAATAAGCATGTACGCGATAAAATCAAAATGCCAGCAGTTGATCATTGGGATGCTCAGTCTACTGTTCTATGCGGTCACGCCAAGTATCGCGAATGAAAATGTGCTTCAGCTTCTTGAAAAGGAATTCCAGAAGTTTGTCGCCGATGCGCGGCCTGCCCTTGTGAAAGTCGTCGCGACACAGACAACCTCAATGCCACCCCTGCCAGACGCTGAAAAATTGGTATTTACCCGCCAAAATATCAGTTCTGGGATCGTTATTGATACCCAAGGACACATCGTGACAACGACTTTTGAATTGGAGACACCGAGTAAGATTGAGGTTACTTTTAACAATGAAGAGGTTTCTACAGCAAAACTCGTCGGTATTGATACATTTACCGATATTGCAGTTCTCCAAGTTGCAGACGTACACTTAGCAACCACGCACCTGCAAAAACCTAAAACTGTCGCACGTGTGAAGTGGGGAGATTCCTCAAAAATCAATACCGGCTCTTGGGTTGTAACCATGGGCAGTTCCTACGGGCATAGTCCGATTGTCTCTTTCGGTATCGTTGGCGGTTGGGATACTTTGGATCAATTGTGTGGCGAAATGATTAAAATCAACGCAGCGGTTACCCCTGGCAACAACGGTGGTCCAGTCGTTAACACCTCAGGAGAGATTGTCGCAATGATATTGGCAGTACTGACAGAGCCACCTTATACCGTCAATTCATCGACCGGCACGTTTTTCCAGAAGGAGCGAGATCCAGATATTTCGCAGTTCTTCGTTCAAGCGTTAGCTCCGGAGATTACCTTCGCCATGCCGATTGAGATGGTACGTTCAGTTGCCAAAGAAATCATAGAACACGGAAAAGTCGCACGCGGTTGGCTCGGGGTCGAGGTGGATGTAGACGAGTCTGGCGTTTTCATTATTGGAGTCGTAGATGGCAGCCCGGCAGACAAAAGTGGGATTTTACCGAAAGATATTATTCTTGAATTCAACAAAACGGCTGTCCGTTCCTACGCGGAGTTGCTGAGATGCGTTCTCACCGAACGCCCCGAAACGAAGATCCAACTCAAAATCGGCAGAAACGGTACTGAACAACACCGGACGGTCATATTAGGTGAGAAACAGTAGAAGCCTAACGTGTTATCTTCGCAAACTCAGCAAGGTATGCCGCCGCAATCTCACGATTCCCCTTGATAATCAACAGGTTCTCATTATTCCGTTTTTCCGCGTTTTTTGAGAAGTTGTAGGACCCCGTAATCACCGTATCCTCATCAACAACGATGACCTTGTGGTGCATGGTTCCACGACTCTTATCCATAACAACTGGCAAACCTGCCGCTTTCATCGCCTCATATTCAGAGTATTTATCGACTTGCCTCTCTTCAAATACGCCCCTGACCGCAATACCGGATTTAAAGCGGTCGCGCATCGCATCACCGAGCGCGTCGTGCGTAAACGAAAACGCCATAAAATGGATGGATTGCTGCGCGGATTGGATCTCCTTAACCAACGGCGAAATCGTGTCCGATTCCGGTGAGAAATAGGTAAAAATCTCTGTCCCATCGGCTAACGTTATTTTTGGATAGGCAACAAACGCGCCAGCAGGTTTTCCAACCTGTGCCGCAAGAAACAATTCCCGGAACTCTTGTGTGAAGTTATACGCCAACGGCACCGAATCGATGAGTATGACGTTATTACTGTTCCTATATGCGCCGTTATACGTGATGTTATAAGAACCTGTCCAGACATATCGTTCATCAATCACGACGAACTTGTGATGCATCAATCCGTCACTATCACGGTCATCAGCGACAGGAATCCCAACTGCTTGCAATCGTCCAATTTCGGAGTCGTCCATATTATCTGCTTCCGTGACGATCCGCACCTGTACACCGCGGTGATATGCCTCAATTAAAGCATCGGCTACTGGCCCGGCATCCAAATCATAGAGTGCTGCATCAACTCGTTCCTGGGCATCACTGAGTCTATGGACAAGCCGTTTTTCCAAAGAATACGGACTGTCAGTCGCATTAACTTCACTGAAGTACACCTCCCACGCCACCCCGGTTGTCGGTTTGGGTTTATGCTTGTAATACCTTATCCCGAACCCGCCTGCAACAGCACAGAGCAAAATCAGAATGAACGGGACAAATAATTTCGATTTACGAACCTGCGATGCTGTCGCGGTGTTGTGTGTGCTTGGATCAGTATTCATATCTTTCCCATAATAACGGCATTAAACGTTATATCCCCCACCTTCGCCGAGATGCCTCTAACGCCTCAATTTCTGCGTCCTGCCGTTTCCATGCGTAATGTCCCTTCGGTTTTTCACCAACCCATCTCTCATCGATCGGTTCCGATGCAAGTTGGTAGCGCGTATCCGCCGTTATCCGAATCTTATCAGATGTATTGACCAAGGAGGCATGCATGAGGAACATACTGAAAATGATAACATCGCCCGCCGAAAACGTTGTCGTCGCCCAATGTCCGCCAAATTTTTCAACGATTTCAAGCGGATCATCGCTAAAATGTCCTTCAATCATATCGCGATCAACATCCGCTTGCCCATAGGTGGCACGAACCTTCTCAAACCGGTTGGAGCCGAGACAGAAAACGATAGGTCCCATATCAAGCGACACATCGCCAAAGGGTGTCCAGCAGGAGTAGAGCGCTTGCGTGCCTCTCCCCATAAAGACGATATCGTAATGGATCGGGGAACCTGACCCGGGGCCTGCTGTGCGCAGCCATTTGAAATCGAACGTGCGGGCCTCACCGCCGAGGAATTGCTTGAAGAAGTCCATCACTGGGGCACCTTCAACAACTGCCTTGAATGCCGGCAGCTGCGTCAACACCTTATTCCCCATTGAACCCGTTGACGTCGGTTCTGGATACTCCGGATTGAAAATTCCATCCATCAACGGTGTTTTGGGGGCGACCATCCCTTTTGCCGCGAGTTTCTCCAGAATCTGTTGACGTGCTGTGAGCACAGCATCCTTGTCGTGTAGCCCACGAATTAGGAGATACCCCTCCGCTGCTATCCGTTCTTTCAAAGCATCCGGGTCATCAAGGATGGCGTTGCTTTCTTGTAAATCCGTGCTGACTTCTACTTCCTGATGTAAAAAAGGGAGTTTCATATTTTTAGGGCATCTAAATGCCGGAAATTCGATAGCATATCTCCCAAGCAGAGAAGGAGGGCCATTTTTTCATTTCCTTTCAAAAAAAGTTCTGTTTATGAAAGGATACCTCTTTTTCTGCTTTCGCGCACTATAATTCTTAAAATTGTCCAAACTATACGAGCTGTGCTAATTAATTTTGTTTTTCTGGAGTTTACTTATGCGCGAATGATATTTTTCAGTTTTATCATGGAGCAAGTAAACCCTGGATCCACAAAAGATTGAGAAAACAATTAGCACAAGTCGTAAACTATAGTATATCATAGCACTTTTCTGTGAAATAGACAATTTTTTTGTTGCTTATACTGCTTATCAGCAGACGTGAAGGCTGCTTGTCAGAGTCTCAAACTTGCCTCTGATCGGGGCGGCTCTTGCAGCCATGCGAGATTAAATCGATAGTGTAGTCGGCTGCTAATCAGATGGATGATCCCATTCCGCCCTTGGCAGACAGCGAGATAACCTCCCGGTTCAGCACTGTTAAGTCCCATCGTAAAGGGGTGCCTGTCCATCGTTTCTATCTTCCGGTCCTCGCCATCATCTGTAATCAAGCGTGTATATTCCCAAGTGTCCCCATCGTCATAAGACAACGCACCAAAGAGTCCGGTAACGAGGCGTTCCTCTCCAGAAGCATCAACAATCGGCATCGGGGTCAGTTCTCTCCGATCTCCTGTGAAAGACGCGAGGAAGATCGGTCCCTCTTGAAGCCGGAGCAGCACGCACCGTTGTCCACCGGAAAGCACAGGGAATTGGCTCGCGCTGTAGTGCCACGTCTTGCCCCCATCCGCCGAGACGCTTTTCGGCATCCGCCCTGCAATGGTATCCCCACGCCCGTACGCCATTAACCTGCCATCCGTGAGTTCAACGACAGCGGCGTGAATACCGGCAATCCACCCCCCATCCTTACCCTCGGCAAATTCGGGGATAGGTTGTCCAGCACCCGGATCGTACCACGTCTCTCCGTCATCGTCACTGAGCCATATTGCAGTACCGCCGTTGCCACCGCTCACTGCATCGCAGGCGAGGAGGATAGAGCCATCCTGCCGTCGAAAAACAGAGGCGATTGGCATGTGCCGGAGACGATGCTCAGGCAAAATAAAGCGCGGTTGCGACCATGTCGCGCCGTTATCGTCAGAATAACGCATCACCAACGCCAAGGGGCCCCAGGTCGATGCAGCCGAAAGCCCATTGAAATGATATATCCGCCCGTTCTCATTCCGCCAGAGAGCAGTCGCGTGATTGTTCCGATCCGGCGGCCCCCAGAAGGGTTCAGCAGGTTCCCATTCCGTCTCGCCGAAACGCAACCGACTTGCAGCAACCGTCAATTCACGCCCGCGTTCTGTTACACATGAATACCAGGCTGCGAACATATCACCGTTCGGGCATTCTGTTATCGCTGGCACGTGGTTATGCGCTGAAAAGAGAGGTCCATTCGAGCCGTCTGGAATTTTAACGAACGTCAAGGGTTCCGCAAAATAGGGTGCCTCCGGCGCAGGCGCGCTTTTAGGTGCTTGTTTAACACCACGTCCCCATAACGCTACTTTCGGTGCAGGCGTAGGTGATGTCTGCGGCATTTCACCACACACAACACGGAATCCGATGTACCAATGTTTATCTTCAGGCACCGCCCCCATCCGATTCGCAGAACGCAAATAACAAAGCAACGTCGAATGACTGCCACCGCGTGTAACACGATACAGGCCGTCTTCTCTACCGACCGGATCCACCTGTGGTTCCGGGGCGTAGGGGCCGTACCAATCTTGACACCACTCCTCAACATTTCCATGCATATCGTGTACACCCCAAGCGTTCGGTGGTGTTTGCCCAACATGTAAAGGGACTATTTCTTCGGCACCTCGGCTCCGTCCGGCATCCGGGTACCAACTCTCACCAACGTTCTTATGAAACTCTGATGGCAGTGTATCACCGGTATGAAAATGCGTCGTCGTACCTGCCCGGCACACGTATTCCCATTCCGCTTCCGTCGGCAACCGGTAGCGGAGACCTTCTTTCTCGGAGAGCCATTCGCAGAAGCGCGTTGCCTCGTGCCAATCGACAAACACGACGGCTTCATCATCCTTTCGTGAAAAACCAACGTTTTGAAGACTTTGCAGGTCACGATGTGTCGGATCGAACGCCGCATACTGCGCGTTGGTCACCTGAAAAACACCGATGTAAAAAGGTGTTGTGAGCGTTACCGGATGCACCGGTTTCTCATCCCAATCGCCGTCGCGGAGATATGCCTTCCCTTCCGTTAATTCATCTGATAGCGACGCGTTCTCTGACCCCATCATAAAACTTCCGGGTTCAATTCTCACAAATTGCATACCGAGTGAATTCGTATGTTTCGGTTTCCCATCAAACACTAACCTCTGCATAATTCCCTTTCCTATTCGGACCTTGCTATATTTCAGATTGTCTCTTATTGTCACGTCTATCGTTCTCATTATACCAATCCGCTCCCAATTTGTCACGAAAAATGTCGAAAAAATATAGGGAGAGCACTCCAACAGAAGATTGTTCCTACAAAACGAAGGCTGTGAAATGGCTGTGAAAACATTTCTTTTGACTTTTTTTGGTACATCTGTTATATTATTTATAAGTTTTTGGCGAGGCTTTGTCCTTTCTTCCGTTAAAGGGTATGGATTTAACGTTCGATAATTACGGATTGCTATCGGTGTTCAAAACGATAAGCTGCGATGCCATACAAGGACCTCACAAAAACGACTGCTTAGAGAGCATACAAATATCTGTTTTAGGGGGCAAGATTTTGAAACAGAAGATTATTTTGGGGCTACTGTTCCTCGGTTTGATAAACGTTACAACGACTTGTGATGCCCAGGATCTGGTACTGCACCTCTCCTTCGACGCGTTAGAAGGAGAGGTCGTAAAAGATTTATCCGAATTCGGTAACGATGCAATCTTTAATAAGGGTAATCCGAAACTGATTGACGGTGTCTTCGGAAAAGCCCTGGAGTTCGACGGCAAAACCGCGGGTGAAATTGCGGACAGTCCAAGCCTTGATATTGTCAATGCTATTACTATTGAGTTCTGGGCACTTGTCAAAGGTGGAGAGGCAATTCAGAGCGGCGTTGAGAAAGGATCCGCTTGGGTCTCTGGTCTATATAATCTCGCGGCACTTTATAACGGCGGGACAATCCTTCAGTTTTTTGATCTCCCAGAACCGTGCAACGACGACAATATCGGCCCGAGCATTCAGGACGGCGAATGGCACTTCCTCGCCGGGACATGGGACGGTGATGACATTAAACTCTACATTGACGGCGAACTCGAAGCAGAGATGCCGTGTAAGGGCGAACTAACACCGAACAACGAGTCGCTTTATATCGGGGCCCGTGGCGGAAGTCAACGCTTCCTTACCGGTGCCCTCGATGAGATTAAAGTCTATAACTACGCTTTAACCAAGGATGAGCTGCTTCAGGACATGGCAACACCTGTTACATTGGCTGTTGACGCACACGATAAATTGGCAACCTTCTGGGGACACCTCAAGACCAACTAACTGTCCAGAAAAGGACTCTCAACGAAAGCAATACGCCATCTTTTGGCACAGCGTGGAGGTTACCAAAATTTGCTATACAAAAATCCAATCTTTCTTCTTTTTTTCTTAACCTTAATAGTCGGTTGCGCGCTGCCTTTCAGGGGTAATCTAACGCCTGAAGAGCAGGTCGCGGTCGTTACAACCGATAGAGGCATATTCGTAATCGAGTTCTATCCTGATGCTGCTCCGGTAGCAGTGGACAATTTCATTAAGCTAATCAACCAAAAATTTTACGACGGTTTAACATTTCATCGTATCGTTGAAGATTTCGTCGCCCAGGGCGGCTGTCCGAAAGGCGACGGAACAGGTGGCCCTGGCTGGAACATCATTGACGAGTACACGAACCCGAACCAACGACCACACCTCAGAGGCACCGTGGCGATGGCTCGGACAGAGGCACCAAACTCATCCGGAAGCCAATTCTACATTTGCTTCAAACCTCAACCTTATCTTGATGGCAATTACACTACTTTCGGTGGGGTAATTCAAGGTATGGATGTCGTCGATCGCTTAGAGCTAGGCGATGTCATGACAAAAATCCGATTGGAGGCGAAGTCAAAATATGTTAAGGCAACAGCAGAATAAGGAACACCGGCAGGTCACATCTACAGCACTTTTGGTCTTGGCAACTCTATTTGCCACCTTCGTGCTGAGTTGTGCACAAGAAGAAAAAAAAGCACCCGCACCACGTGCCCGGCGCAGCGGAACAGGGGCAACAATAACCTCAGCAAAACCGCAGATTGATCCCGCAACAGCGGTAGCCGTTATTCAAACGGCAAAAGGCACGATTGAATTTGAGTTTCTTGCAACCGAGGCTCCAGAGACATCGAAGAATTTCATCAAAAATGCGCAGGTCGAGTATTACAAAGGTGAGAAGTTTTATCGCGTAGAAGAACTGCTCATCCAAGCAGGTTCAAAACTCGCTGCCGGCGATACAATCCCGATTGAGAACGGCGCGAAAGAGATGCCGCGCGGCGTTGTCGCTATGGCAAAAGAAGAGGGTGCAAGCGTTTCGTACGCATCTGAATTCTTTATCTGCCGAGGTAACACGATTCTCGATAGCGATTACACCATCTTCGGAAACGTCACTAGTGGAATGGATGTCGTTGATAGTATCGTGGAAAACGATGCAATTACAAACATCACCATCCGAAACAAGGAATAGCGATAAAGGATGTAACGGTTGACCTAATGCCAATCGTTACATCTCAGCTTACGCGGAGGAATATATATGGCATTAACCGTTATCCGCACGGCTCGTCCGAATCCTGTCTGGCAGGAGAGCTACGTGCGTGTAAAAAAAGGACAACGACTCGTTATTGACGGAGAAGGGGCTTGGTCACCAGATTTGAGAAATCGAACCGGATGGTGCGGTGCTGACGGCATCCCTAACACCCCGGGCTCCGACGGTTACCTGCTCCCCGGCACTAATATTGGCGCACTCATCGCCAAGATCGGAAACACCGTTTTCGCTGTCGGATCGCGTTATGACAATCCGGCACCCGCCGAGGGTGTTATCTTTCTTGCTATGAACGAACACCCAAGCAACAATAATCAAGCAGGGAGCTTACTTGCACAAATCATCATCTTTGACGACGAGTAATCCAACCCTTCCCATAACAATATACACTGTATATATATCAAGTAAATCGGAATTAGGAGCGATATATGGCAGAGACGACGGCTCAGGAAGAAGCACAACAACTTCCACGTATAGATTTTATCACTTATCTTAACAATCTCGTCGCCACAGGGCAGCTCTATTTAGAAGGCATCCGCGACCCTGACACAGACGAGGTGGTTGTCAATCTCGGACTCGTAAAAGGCATTATTGATACTATTGAGATGCTCGAAGAGAAAACGAAGGGCAATCTCACTGCACCGGAAACCAATTTTCTGGCAAACACGCTCTACGAACTGAGAATGGGATATGTCCGCGCAATTAGTAAACCGGAAGTAACCCCAGAAGCAGAAACTCAAAAGGAGACTTCGGCTGAGGAAGCGGAAAGCGAAACATCGGATAACGCACCTGAAGCAGAAGCACCAACGAACGAAGCGGAAAACGGTTCTTAGTTGTGGGCAGCAAGAATTCGGTGGCAAGGTAGCCTAAGGCTGCGGACGAGCAATTTTCATGAATTATCTTCTACAAGTCGGGTTAATTCCTTAAACTTTCTGGAGGAACCATTCATGGAATTCTATCACGGCACGACGTTAAGCAACGCGAGAGGGATTATTGAAAACGGGTTTCGACCCCGCGGCGGGGCTGTCTGGTTTACAACGCAGTGGAATTATGCTAAAAACCGCGCAGAACAGAAGGCGCGGCGAAAACACGATAGACCTATTGTCCTGAAAACCGAGTTAGATATTGAAGAACTTCGCACGTCCATCGGTAAGGGCAAAATTCAAGCCAGGGGTGGTATCGCAGCTATTAATGAACGATTGTCCATTCAACTCCTACATTCTAATTTTTTCGAGCTGTTAGCCTGTCCAATCGCATTAGCAAAATGGGTGAATCATCAATTAGGGCTCTACTCACATAACGGTGTGAGCCAAAACCATTGGGGTATCGTGAGGTTGGCACATTGGATGAATAACCGAATGAAATCGGGGACTGGAAACCGTATCGATTGGCACGAATTTTTTGAAAGAGGTAGGCAGTGGCTTCCAGCCTTCTTTGACAAAATTCCGTTCAGCCCTGAAAGGCTTCCCATTCAACATCTTCGGAATGATACGATTGAAGTCCGTGTATGCCTTGAGACACAAGAAAAATCGCTTCAGCCATCGAAAGTTGATACGTCTTACGATATGGCAATAGCAGACATTTCTGATGAAAATCCGAAACGGCGGATACGAGGACTCCGCTCCCTTGAAAAAGTTGGAGCCGAAGAGCTATTTGATTGGTGTGTGCTGCATCTTGAAGATGAATCGGTGGATGTTGTTTGCAACGCCTTGCGAATTATGTGCCGCTGCGATGATGGCTATGTCGCCCCAATGCTACCACACGCCGAATCGAAAAACAGACGTATCCGCGCTGGCGCGCTGGCTGCACTCGCCAAACACGATCCTGACGATCCTGAACGCTGGTTCGAACGCGGGCTTAAAGACCCCGCAACGTGTGTACGGATGGAAGTCGCGAGGCTGTTGCCGAAACTTGACAGAATCGCGTGCCAAGAACTTTTCGATATTGCCCGACACGATCCGAACCCGGGTGTCAAACGTCTCGCTAAAAAGCGGAATTAAAATCGGAACAATTCTAACGATGTTCCGGTAGGTGCTGTTAGTGCCATCGTGAATGGGAGAATGAATTACCAACGCCAGATTATAATCGCTTTAGCGATGCTTGCCAGCTTGCTTGTGATCGGAACCGTCGGTTATCTACTGCTCGAACAGGATAATCCGCAAGGAAAATGGACACTCCTTGACGCGATCTATATGGCTGTCATTACCTTGACAACCGTCGGTTATGGCAACATGGACATGAGCGATGATGGACGTATTTTCACCCTGTTTCTGCTCATCGGCGGGTTTGGTGTGTTCACCTATAGTATCACGATCGCCACGGCGTATCTTATTGAAGGACAGTTACAGAGTTTTTTCCGCCAACAAAAGATGATACGAACTGTCGATAAATTATCAGACCATTATATCATTTGCGGCCTCGGCGATACCGGCGTACATGTGCTGGACGAGATGCTGAAGGCAGATGTAAAATTCGTGGGGGTTGAATTCGAGGAAGAGCGAATTACGCATCTGATGGATACACGGAATTTTTCGTACCTCCAAGGCGATGCAACCGACGATGAACTGCTCATCCGGGCAGGCATCACACGAGCACGAGGACTTATCACATGCCTCAGCCGGGACCAAGATAACCTGTTTGTCGTCATTTCCGCCCGAAAACTCAACCCGCATTTAAAAATAGCCTCTAAAGCCGTCGAGGATAACTCACCGGGTAAACTTATCACCGCTGGTGCTGATGAAGTTGTACTACCAGATCATATCGGTGGCATACGCCTCGCTTCGAGTATCCTCTATCCACATCTCGTAGAGTTCTTACAAAGTATTACCCAAAATCATGACGATACACATTTCGCAGAATCTATTGTTCGACCAGATTCTCAACTCGACGGGATCTCTCTCAAAGCCGCAAGTATACAAGAACAGACCGGATTAGTTATTATCGCTATCCGTGATAATGACGGCACATTTCTCTATAATCCACCGAGTGATAAGAGACTCCAAGCCGGAGATGCCATATTAGTCGTCGCTAACCAAAGGCAGTTACAACTGTTACACAGACTTACCGGGGACACCAGTTCACCATAACCGTTCGGAAGTTGCACAAGAACGGAAAAGTGTTGACCGGTTAATACCAACTGTGATATGATGGTCCTGAAATTTGCAAACGTAGATTGTGCATCCACAATACGAACCGAGCAAAACTATTCAAAATAACGCGAATTGGAAGGAAATATTCGTATGCTTGCAACAGTCCTTAGCAGTGCATTGCTGGGAATTGATGCCTATATCGTAAAAGTTGAAGTAGATGTCGCAGGTGGACTCCCTTATTTCACCACTGTCGGTTTACCCGATAGTGCCATTAAAGAAAGCAGGGACCGGGTTACCACAGCCATTAAGAATTCCGGTTTCTACTTCCCGCAGACCCGGATCACAGCGAACCTTGCCCCCGCAGATATCCGAAAAACAGGATCGGCGTTTGACCTTCCGATTGCGATCGGCATTATGGCGGCTACCAATCAGGTAAATCCTGTGAGGCTCGAAAACGCCATCGTTTTGGGCGAACTTGCCCTGGATGGGAACATTAGAGGTATACAAGGCGCGCTTCCCATTGCTATTACCGCGAAAGAGAACAGCATAAAGGATCTCATTTTACCTGCTGAAAATGCGAAAGAAGCAGCTATCGTAGAAGGTGTGAACGTTTATCCTGTCACGAGTTTATTAGAAGCAACCGCACTCCTCAATTCTGAAAAAGAGATAGCACCAACACCGCACACACACGACACCGACCTGCATGCCGCGCACACAGAAATGCCCATCGACCTACTTGATGTGAAAGGGCAAGAGCATGTCAAACGCGCCGTTGAAGTCGCCGCTGCGGGCGCACATAACCTGATTATGATTGGACCGCCAGGTTCCGGTAAGACGATGATCGCAAAACGGATTCCGTCCATCCTGCCAAGACTCTCAATGGAGGAATCTTTAGAAACGACGAAGATCCAGAGTATCGTCGGTGTCCTACCAAGTGATACACCGCTGGTTGTGACGCGTCCGTATCGTTCACCGCATCACACCATTTCAGACGCAGGGTTAATCGGTGGTGGGAACATACCGCGTCCCGGTGAGGTGAGTCTCGCACATAACGGTGTACTCTTTTTAGATGAACTCCCAGAATTTCGACGAAACGTCCTTGAAGTCATGCGGCAACCACTTGAGGATCGGCAGGTAACGATCTCGCGCGCAGCGGCATCTCTCACCTATCCGGCAAATTTCATGCTCGTCGCAGCGATGAACCCGTGTCCGTGTGGGTTCTTTAGCGATCCGAACCGAGATTGTAAGTGTACACCCAATCAGATTCAGACTTACGTTTCCCGTATCTCCGGTCCCTTATTAGACAGAATCGACATACAAGTTGAGGTACCAGCCGTAAAATACGCTGAATTGGCTGCCGAGACAACTGGCGAACCGTCGGTGCATGTCCAAGAACGGGTCGAGACAGCACGCCAAATCCAACACGAACGTTTCATCGGCACAACAATACACGCCAATGCTGGTATGCAATCAAAGCAGATACGCGAATATTGCAAAGTTGACGACCAGGCACAAGAGTTACTCCGAGTTGCGATTAACCAATTGGGGTTGAGCGCGCGCGCCTATGACCGAATTTTGAAGGTGGCACGCACCATCGCAGACCTCGATCAAAACCCGAATATAGAGGCAGTCCATGTCTCTGAAGCCATACAATATCGCAGCTTAGACCGGAGTTTCTGGAAAAAGTGACACTATGGAGAAATAGAAACATGCCACCTAATTTTATTATTTTTCTAACTGATGACCAAGGATACGGCGATCTGTCCTGCAT
>RKRO01000422.1 GCA_007571355.1 Candidatus Poribacteria bacterium
CATGAGGAGGACCTGTATAGCTCTGCACCTGCGAAGGGGTTCATCATGTGGGAGATACCGAGTTGGCAACGTAAAGGCGAAGTGCTACGGGGAAATGTTGGAAATTTGGTGTTTTCACCAGATGGGAAGATGTGCGTAAAACCGATTGAGTGGGATATTTACGGAAGAGGCGTAGAAATCTGGTCAACTGCGAATGGGGCACCAATTACGTCCCTAGATAAGGGGGCGCGAGATGCCGCGTTTTCACCAGATGGGAATCTCCTTGCCACTGGCGGCAACGATGGCATTCTCCGACTGTGGCACCTGACACAGCAGCAAGTGGAATTGGCAACTACCCCAACGGATGTCGTGCGAATAATTTACGGGATCCCGAAAGACAAAGAGCCACAGCCAAACATCGCAGAAAAATTAGATAAATCAATAAGAGCGGCACAAGACTTCTATGCCGAAGAGATGGAACGCCACGGATTCGATAAAAAAACATTTACGTTTGAAACCGATCGAAATGGAAAAGCCAAAATATACCTTGTCAAAGACAATCAAATCTATACCCCTGATTTGTCAAACGATGCTTGGCTCATAGTTAGAGAAGATATATCAGGCCTTCCGCCGGAGGAATTATTCTTCGTTATAGGCTATGGTAACAATGAAACATTTTGGTACCCCGCTAAGTACAGAGTCAGAGACAATATCTGGGGGCACGAAATTACTGGATTCACTCATGGTAGAGCTGTCGCTGCTCCAATTGATAAAAACCTCAAGGCAAAGCATCTTGCGTATATCCTTAGAGATGCTTTCGGTTTACCTTACAATAGTCCGCCTCAGGAACCAAACGTTTTGAAACGTTTTTTCTTTCGTGTTAACAATATGATGCCGTGGCGGGAAAAATGGGAAAGATTGTCCAAATGTCAAGCAGAATGGTTAGATAAGAATCGATTCTTTAATCCGGGGCAGCCTTTTTTCGACAAACGCCCCAAGATTGAGATGAATGTATCAGAGGTGGATGCTTCAGACTCACGCCTTTTTCAATTTACGGTCGCAGATGCGGATGGCATACACCAAGTCCAATTATTGGTCCCGGTAGATGTGAATGCTAAATGGAGGGGAATGCGTATTATCGATTGCCAAGCATTAGACGGTAAAGAGAAGGCGGACGTTGAATTTGAAATAACGGATCCTAAAATAAACAAGGTTGAACTTCGGATGATCGATACACTTGGCAACATTGCGTTGCGAAGATTCGAAATTAAGGACAAAACATCAGAACCACCAGAAAACCCTTAGTGGATATGTAAGTATTTTGTCAAAAGAGGTTCCACCCCTCGGAGATTACGGGCATCCTCGCCCGTGTTTCCCTTCCAATCGGGCAGGGGGATCCTACCCCTACGAACAGCGGCGAAAATTTTACATGCCCCCTTAATTTTACGGAAAAGGAAATCACATGCCGAAAAAAATCGCCATCTTCCCCGCAAGTTTCGACCCCGTCACCAATGGACATGTCGACCTCATCGACCGGATATGCAACCTTGGTGTCTTTGACCAACTCATCGTCGCCATCGGTGTGAATCCCGCCAAACCGGCGCGTTTCACGCTTGAGGAGCGCACCGAAATGCTTGAAACCGTCATCCAACCGTACCCGCAAGCCGTAATTGATGGCTATACCGGATTAACAGTACACTACGCCCAGACACGCGCTGCATGCGCGATTGTCCGTGGCCTGCGCGAAGTCTCCGATTTTGAATGGGAATTCAAAATGGCGCGGATGAATCAACAGATCGCACCCGACATCGATACCCTTTTTATGATGGCGAACACACGCTATACACATATCAGTTCAACGCTCGTGATGGAGGTCGTCCAGATGGCACAGCGAAAGTTAAGCGAGGAAAAATTGAGGGAAATGGTCCCAGAAATCGTCGTTGAATTTATTAAGCAGAAATTTGATGTGCTGTAGAGGGTTGTCAGTTGTCAGTTGTCGGTTAAGAGGTTCCCTGTTAGAATTTACCATCCCTTATGTAGACTCCAAACTTGGGACGCTTGTTACAAATGGCTTCTTAACTGACAACTGATAACCAATAACCTATAACCGTTAAAACCGATTATCCAGTGTCAAACTTACATTGAAACCTGGCGAATTGATACCAGACCCATGCGGACGATACCGCTTGTTAAGTAGATTGTCCAGCGATAGTGTCAAATGTGTGGCATCATAGAGTTTAACGCCACCGCGTACGTTCAGCGTCCACCATGCCGGTGTCCCTTGACCGATAGCGGCACCGTTAGAGTCAAATTCAACCTCCGCCGGGTCGCGCGTTGATCCCTGAATTCGCGGATCGCGGATGTCGCTCCGGTTCAGCCTTCTTTGTTCCGCTGCGCCGCGCACAAAGAACATCGCCCAATACTGTGTATGCAGCGGTTCCCATTGGATACCCACGATGCCGTTCAACGGAGGTTCTCTGCGGGTGCGTGCTTCCCAAGGCTTCTCAGGGTCAGGGGCTTCACCCGCAATCTTGAGGACTTCTCCACGCAGCAACGCAACATTACCAAAAACCGAGAGCGCAGGCTGAATCGGAACGAGTCCGGCAAACTCAACGCCTTGAAACTGTGCTTCATCAATGTTATCAAACACGAGTACATCAATATCCGGATATTCTCCGATTAAATCTTGATGCAGTTGCGGGATCGCTTGTCCCGCGTATGCCTCTTGAACAGGTTTGCCCCCAACTAAGTCGTTCACCCGACTATAAAAAAGTGTTAATGCACCACTGAAGTAGTCATGTTGTGCCTTGAGCCCCGCTTCAACTGTCCACGAAGTCTCTGGTCTCAGATCCGGACTCGGTGCTGTGACACCCTCATTCGTAACTTCCACTGCCGTTGTATCATTGAGAGAAGGGGCACGGAAAGCCGTCCCAAAGGTACTGACAAAGTTCAGATATTCTGTCAAACCGACGACCACACCGGCACTCCCCGTGAAACTGGTGTCGAAGACATTGAACTCGTCGAAAGCCGGGTCTCGGACGGAGAGGTCCGCGTTGGTTTGATAAAACGTCGCGCGTCCACCGAGCGTTAACTCAACAAGATCGGGGACCACGACAATCTCATCTTGAAGGTACAGACTCGCATCCCAGAACTGAGACCCATCAATGAAGCGTCCCTTTTCATTGTCAACATCTTCTGTGCCCCCATCGGTTTTGACGGTCTGACTCTGTAGCGTATCAAAATAGAATTCAGCACCACCGACCAAACGTTGCTGAGGGAGCATTAAACTGACAGTTTGTGCACTCAAACCGATGGTGTTCACAGTATCGTACCGTTGGCGGCGAGCGGTTGCACCGCGTACGACTTCGTTTCTTCCCTCTTCTTGGCGATGATAAGAGGCTGTCACTCGGAATGTATCAATGTTCGCTGCCACCGGGTCAACTATATAGTTGGCATAAACAAGGTCCCGATTTTGGGGTTCAAAAAAGAACTCGGCAAACTCCTGCGGCGCGATTTTATCATACCGCGGTGTCTTTGGCTGCCGCCACATCTGGTAAGCGACGGTGATATTACTTGTATTGCTCAGTTGATACCCCAATTTTGCATCCGCATTAAAGGCTCTCCAACCCAAGGGACCTTCCGTTTCAATGAGCCATCTGTCAGGGATATTATCCTTTGGTATCGCCTGCACCTCCTCATAAGCATAGCGTTTCACGCCGCTCGGCATGTCGTCCACGATTTCATATTTCCGATTCTTGTAGTGGAGGTCATAGCCCCTGCCGGGCGTTACATCGCCGTAGTCCCGCACGCCCCCCCCAACAATGAATCCAAATGGTCCTTGGTTCCCAGAGACTTCCAACCGCCCCAGTTTTTCTTGTGTGGCAGTTGCGTAGCGAACAAGCAAACGTGGATGTAGAGCTAAGGTCTCCTGCGATGCGTCAATCAGGACATTTTTGGTAAAGAAACTGACAACGCCTCCCATCGCACCGCTGCCATAGAGCGTGGAACTGGACCCCAGCAACACCTCTGCGCGTTCTAACATCTCCGGCGCGATGGTTGCTGTATACTGATTGGGGCCCGAACGGAATGTTGAATTGTTGAGACGCACCCAGTCAATGTGTACGGAACTTTGGTAACCGGTTAAACTCCGAAGCATCGGAGAGCCCTGCCCGACCGTCGTTTCCTGTGCAAGGACACCGACGGAATCACGAAGTAGGTTAGACGCGTGCTCTGCATTGGACCGTTCTAATTGTTTCAAATTGAGAATTGTAATCGCGTTAGGCGTTTCGAACGGCTCCTTCGCAGCGCGGGCGGCTGTCACCGTTACCTCTGGCACCTCCACAACCGCTTCGTCATTGCTACGTTCCTTGTCAGCAGATGAAACCCAGTTCACGAACAGACTCAAGGATACAAGAATAAAAAAATAAAGTGATTTTTTCATGAGAGCATTCTCCTCTGAATTTTGGTTTGGGGTGTCGCGCGGGTATCCTATACCGTCTGCAACCTCTGATCTATTTCTACCAGCAAATTGTATGCCACCCGCAATTGACCCAAAACTTGCAAATTCCAACCCATTTTCGCCATAATTTGTGC
>RKRO01000354.1 GCA_007571355.1 Candidatus Poribacteria bacterium
AATTTATTTATCTGTGTTAATCTCTGGAAAACCCGAAAGGAGTATTCAAATGGAAAAGCGAAACCTATCTGACAAACGCTTTCTTGCGATAGCCAACCGTACAAGACATTATAGACGAAACCTGTTCTTGATATTGGTTTTTGGCGTATGCCTGTTGAGCTGCGCGGGCCGATCTAAGGAAAAGGTTGCTTCCCCAACGATGCCCATTTCTACGGAATTCGCCTTCAAACAGTCCGAAGTCGAAACAGGCATTGCGAAACATCAAACCGTTTTGACAGGTGCTCTTCTTGATAGTGGTCGTACCGAACTGGTTGTAGTGAACCTTGACGAAAATGGTAACCGACACTTGCATATTTACACGTTGAGCGGAGATACTTGGGTATCTGAATTTGACGCAATGTTATCTCCTAAAGTGTTATTTGTTGATGTCGCAAACATCAGTGGACGTGATCGTTTAATCACGTACGAGCGGGGTCGGCTGAACTGGTTTGATCCCGACTCGGCGGTAGAGCGCGCCTTGGTTGCAATCACTATCAATTACAATGCACCAGAAGAGGAAGGAATTCCGCATATCGACATCAGTCGGGACGTAAATAGCGACGGTCTTGACGACCTGTTAGTACCAGACATCAACGGTTTCTGGATAGCCACGCAATTGCGCGACGGATCGTTCACTAACCCGGTAAAACTCGGACCGCCTGACCCCTTTCTCGAGGAGATTCCCATGGACGATACTCGCAGTTACCGAGAGGTCGGGATAACGCCCTTAACGGTCCGCTGGTATCTGAGTCGGGTACACCAGATGGACTACGACCAAGATGGACGCAGCGATCTCGTGTTCTGGAACGTGGACCATTTCGACGTTTATCGCCAAGATGCACGCGGGATGTTTTCCGCGGCGGCAGAAACCTTCACTGTTGACATTCCATTTGACACTGACGGTGCCTACTCAATCGCCTTTGGGTTCAGCGGCGAGAACATGTTCTCTCTCATCTTTGGCTTCAGAAAAAATACAAAGCAGCGGGTGCTGCATACGTTCCAAGACCTAAACGGCGATGATGTTTCAGACCTTGTAATCCATTCATTAGAGGGACGGAGCCTTGGGAGTCAGCAGAGTCTATATGAGGCACATTTCGGCACACCAACATCCAACGGGATTGTGTTTGCACGGGATGTTAGCATGACAATCCGACCGCGAGGGACCGCTGGCGGGTTGCAGCCTTGGGGCTATTCATCGCAGTGGTTCCAAGATATCGATGGAGACGGGAGGGCCGACATTCTATTCAAAGACGTAAAGACTGGACTCGTTGGGATGAGTCGGGCGATGCTCGGCAAGTCGATCGCAATAGATCTCGAATGCTATCGCATGGAAGACGGCACTCATCCGCCTAAACCGACTACCCGACGTAAAATCAGGCCGGACTTGGATGTCTTCGAAAAAGATAGAGTCTTCTTTCCAGTGATCCTGCTGGGTGATGTGAACGGGGACGGACGCGCAGATCTATTGGTCGGAAAGGATTGGGAAGTGCTGCACGTCCTGCTTGGCGTTCCAGGACCGGAACTGTTCGCGCGGATACCTCAAAAGGTGACAGTCGCTATGCCTAACGACGAGCGAAACGCTCGGCTGGTAGACCTCAACAGGGACAACAAACAAGACATTCTCATATATCATCCATCCACCACTAATCCGAATCGGGTGACACTACTGATCGCCCAATGCGTAAAAAGGAGAAAATAATGACACGCACAATATTTTGCCTGATCTGTATTTTTGTAGGGGCAACTTTTAGTTTCTCAGTTCAGGCACAAGAAACGAAGCTTACCAAAAACTTTGGAATCGGACTCCAAGGGGCAACACCCACATTTGGGGGTGTCAGTTTTCGCTACACGGGATTCGCACCGGTATATCTTCAGACCGTTGGACGTTTTATTCTCAGTGATGAGAACAGCGATCACATGTTAGGTGCAGGCATTTCGTATGCCATATTCGAGCATCAAAGCAGATGGAACCTATCTCGCCTCTATTTTAGTTTAGAAGGTGCTTGGCAATACCAAAAGCAGAAGGATTTTCTGACCACGCGGTTAGGTGGCGGACTCGCTTTTGGAGGCGAGATTGTGTTTTCACTTGGCGGGATTCCGCTCGGTTTGAACGTGGAAGTCGGTCAAGGCTTTGGTACGGAAAAAGACGACTTTCAATCTAAAGGGCTCGCTGGCGTGTACGTAGGAACGGGCATACATGCCTATTTCTAATGTAAACTTATCGTAAAGCCCCTCATGATTGAAACATATCACGTCGAAGCGATTCCTATCTGATTCCCCCTGATAAGGGGAGGAGTTGTCTTCGGACACATGTTCCTTTATTTTCGGATGTTACGATAATAGGACTTACGCAGGCTGCTCTCTTGTCGCATCACCTGTTCGGGTGTGTCAGGGAACCGTGTGGATTTTTTAGGGTTCGCCCTCATAGAGACCTTGTTATTGTCAAAATTGCGTAAGTCCTATATAAACAGGATACGGTCAATCGGGAACTCAGCACAGCAGCTTTAGAAAAAATGACATCATTGGTTGCCGCTGCGCGAGAAATTGCTGGCGATGGAATTGATAAAGGAATATCAGCCGGGTAATGCGCCTTGGTAATTGACACCGGTAAATATCCCGATCACCATCCATAATCCCACGATGCCAAACTCGCCTATGATCAATCCCATAAAGAGTGGTCGGAACCGCCGATAGTATCCGATACCGCCTGATTTCAGTGCCAAGTATTTCAAAAACCAGCCCACACACATACAAGACCAAAGAAAATAGGAAGAGTAGACTGCGCCCATCACGTAGCCAATTGGATGAAGCTGCCACCACATAAATTGACGTTGCATAATCAGCAGAAAACCAGTAATACCGGCTCCCAAGAGCATGCTGTACGCCTCTCCCAATTTCGGGTCTTTCGGATATTGAATCAGTGAAACGATGTGATTAAAATATCTCGGTGCACCGATGAAGGGGCCTCTTTGGAGATTTAAACCTCCTTTTTCATAAATCAAGGGCAGAGATGCAGCATAGGAAACACCGATAGCGACAAGAATGGCAAGTATCATCGCACTGAGGACGCTTCTTCGCTTCAGGCGAAATGGGTCTGCCGCTTTGAATCCGTGTAAAACGCTCGGCATCAAAATACCACCCCAGTCGCGCATCATCACACGCTGAAACCCTAACAGCGACAAACTGCTTGCGTTAATGATTCTTGAACCTGCAACAATCTCAAAGTATTCCACCGGGTACATCGGTGCTTGGATCAGTAACATGCCACCATTGACGACCATCCACGTCAGCGCGGTAGAAGCAATCAAAAAGAGCGCGATAATACTACAAGCAACCCAAAGCGACATCCCGGCATAAACACAGAGCCCTGCAAGTAGAGCGAAGCTGAGAATCGTTCCCAGAACTGCCCACCTATACGGCAATACCTCATCTGAATCATCTATCGTTGTGGACATCGTAGATTCCAAAAAGGTGCGCCGCAGAAGATCGCCAATATGTGCGCGACTGTTAATCAGGAAGGCGAGGACCATGACGACATAGGCGGCCATCGTCTGACCTCTTGCAGAGATCCACGGACTGATAGGGATCGCAAAAGCGTTGATGATGATATATTGCAGCTTGAAGAATAAAAAGAAAAACCAGCAGCTAAATGACACCTCCGTAGCAAGAAAATAGGTGATGCCAATGACAGAGAAATAGAGAAAGAACCGAAATTGAGGCCACCAACCCATCACAACCCATGGACGCTCAGTGAACGGCTTATAGAGATCGTAACGATTCGGAATGGATGGAAGTGCCGGAACATACTCGTGTAGCCCATTAATCAGATGGAATACGGCGGCGATACCAATCCCTATCCATACAAGTCGACTGGTGAAATGACCACCTGTCCGACCGTGTGCTGCAGATTGCTGAACCATCTCTACAGGCACCGTAACAAGCGGAAAGATGAATCTTTCACGTTCAACCCACTGCTTTCGGACGACAATTGAGACGCAAATCGTGAGGGCATAGAGCAGAAGGATAAAAACCGTCCAAACGATGAGCGGCTTCACCCAGAGACCCCACGGAACAAGCGACTCGCCTTCATAGAAATCGGTAACAGCGTGCGTATCCCACACAATTAGCCATTCCGGGAAATGCGGATGAAGCGTTTCCGCCCATTCGTTTTCAGGGGTCGCAAAATAGACCGGCGCTGCCAGATACGGGAGTAAATACCCGATCATCCCTTTCGAGGGAATTGCTGAACTCACACCCATCATTACCCATATTACCATTAACTCCGCCGGATTCAGCACCCCCCGAGGAACAACTTTTTTTACAATAGGATTGATGATTAAGGTGAGAAAAATCAGCGTAAAAACTGCCCCTAAAGGAAAGTGATTTCCAGAAATATCTGTCCCTTGGAGATAGTAGTCGTTATAGGGTGTGATGGCTGTTTGAACGATAACAAGTGCCAAACCGATCAGGATTGTTCTGC
>RKRO01000305.1 GCA_007571355.1 Candidatus Poribacteria bacterium
ATGATACGGGCTGTAGTAAAAGCCAAAATTTTCGGAAGGGATCGCGTTGAGGATCTGCTGCGTACGTTCAAGGTTATAGGCGAGACTTCCCTCATGGGCGTAGAGGATGAGGCTCAGATTGCGCGCCGCTGCTTCAACAGTGACCGTCTTGAGATGATCAATAATCGTTTCAAGCTCGCGAGCGGTGGCGGTTTCGTTGCCACCACTCGCGATGCTGACCGTCGAAATAGAAAGCCTTTGGGCAGTATCGAGAATAGAAATTAACGCTTCAAGTCCGTCTGGCGCGTCAACCCTCACCGTGCTCAGCATAGATGTGAAATGGAGTTCCGTCTCGTCTCGAAGTGTGGCAATAGTTTCGGCTGCCACATCCGCATAATGGACTTGCGCGAGTTCAATAGCAGACACACCACTTTCAGATAACTCGCCAACAAACTCCGCCAAACCAAAATTAGCGAATGGAAGCGTGCTTGCACGATACGTTCTCATTTTTTACCTCAATCAGTGCTTTGTCAACTTGGAATTTGAGGATAGGTTTGTAGTAGTGCGATTCGTCACACGTCGCGCAACGAGCAATGAATGGTTTCCCTACGACGAACCGAGCTGCTTGTAGTTGTAATGGGACTAAAAGGATTCCCTTGCTGATTGCTGACCCCTGACCGCTATTTGCCCATTTCCTTGAGGGCAGTTAGACAACGTTCAACAGCCTCAAGTGGCGGATAGGCATCACTTTCATATTCGACGATATACCATTCCGTGCCACCGGTTGTTTCGCAGATGCGGAAGATCTCGTCCCACGGCACACTGTCCTCACCGATAATCGGACGGAAACCGGCATGTCTGTCCATCTCACCTATTGATTCGTCATACGGCTTGAGGTGGACTGTGCCAGCGCGTCCCGGGTATCTTTCGAGAATATCGACGAGATCAGCACCACCAGATAGCGCATTGCCCATATCCAACTGCATCACAACGCCTTCATTCGTGTTCCCGAAGAAAGTATCCCACTGAATTTCGCCATCCATAGGCGAGAATTCTGCGTGATGATTATGATATCCGGTTACCATGTTGTGCGGTTCAAGTTTGTCGGCGAGCGCATTGAAAAAATCTGCTAACTTCAACCAATCTGCTCTCGACTGACGCAGGTCACCCGGTATGCCGGGGACGATGACATAACGATTTTCCAGAACCTTGTTAAATTCAATTGTTTCAGCGAGGGTATCTTCTTGGACGAGATTGAACGGCGTATGCCAGCCACAGCAGACCAAGCCAAACTCATCAAGATAGCCTTTCAGTTCTTGCGCGGGATGCTGGGGCGGACCGGCGAATTCAACGCCTTCGTAACCCATCTCGGCGACGGCTTTTATCGTGCCGCGGGCATCCTCCGCCAACGCATTTCGGACAGAAAACAGTTCTAAACCAATGGGTATTCTTGACATAATGTTCCTCTCATGTTAAGTACCTACTTATTTTACAATTCACCATAATAACTCACCGGCAAGTTGTGCACTTGAAACCCCTTGACAGACACCCTGCAACAGCAGCACAACCTGTGAAAGGCGAAACTGCATGCCAGCAAACACCGTAGCTTATTTTCCCCTATTCTTTCGTGATTACCTCAATAGCACTATAAACGATATCCAGCAGCGAGTCTAACTCAGCAACGGATATTGCTAACGGCGGCATCAATACAATGGTATTGACAAGAGGGCGGAGCATCGCACCACGTGTGAGTGCCTCTTTGCAAACCCGGATACCTACCTTCTCCGCAAACGGATAAGGTGTGTCCGTTTTTCGGTCCTTCATGAGTTCTACACCGGCACCAAGTCCGCACATTCGCACATCACCGACATGCGTCAGTGTATAGAAGTCCTGAAGTCGACTTCTGAAGTGTTCAATTTTCAATTGAAGTTCGGATAGCAGATTCTCACGCTCGAAAATAGCGATGTTTTCTAACGCCACCGCGCAGGCTAACGGGTTTCCAGTAAAGGTATGACCGTGAAAGAAGGTTTTGAGGTCTTTATAATCGCCGAGGAAGGCGTTATAGATGTCGTCTGTCGTAAGTGTCGCCGCGAGCGGAAGATAACCGGCAGCGAGCCCCTTCGCCGTGCATAAGATGTCAGGTCTAACGTTCTCGTGTTCACATGCCCACATTTTGCCGGTGCGTCCGAACCCTGTCATCACCTCATCAACAATGAGAAGCACTTCCCACCGTTTCGCCAATACCGCAAGCTCTTTCAGAAACCCTTTCGGAGCCAACAGCATGCCCCCAGCCCCCTGAATAAGCGGCTCCAAAATGATACCAGCGATCCGACCCGCATTTTCCGAGAGCGCAGCTTCTGCGGCATTGAGCCAACGGGTCTTCAACGCGGCACCCTCACTCTTCTCGGACGCATCTCTATCACGATCAGGACGATAACTTTCAGGAGCAGACACACGTACACCCCTGAAAAGGAGGGAATCAAAGGTGTCGTGGAAACTACTGATACCGCCAACACTCATCGCACCTATCGTGTCACCGTGATACGCATTATCAAAGTGGATAAACAGTTCCCGTTGCGATTCTCCCTTGTGTTGCCAGTACTGATACGCCATTTTCAAGGCAACCTCAACAGCCGTTGAACCGTTATCCGAGTAAAATACCTTGTTGAGTCCCGCCGGCGTGATTGCTACCAGTTTTTGTGCAAGTTGAATCGCAGGGATATTGCTATATCCGAGCAACGTCGTATGTGCAACTTTATCCAGCTGCGTTTTGAGGGCTGCATTTATTTCGGGGTGATTGTGCCCGTGGACGTTTGTCCACATAGATGCCATGCCATCAAGATACCGGTTCCCAGAAATATCTACAAGGTAGCACCCCTCACCACGTTCGATGACGACGACATCCTCTGTCATCCAATCTTGCATCTGCGTGAACGGATGCCAGAGATAGCACTTGTCATAAGCGACAAGCGTCTCTTTATCCAACATAGTGCTTACCCATCATTTTTCCCAGACAATGCTTGCAACTATCTATCAGACATTCGCGTGCCAGCACTGTTGAACCTATCCTTTGAGTTTCGCGTAATGGACAGGGGGTTCTAAACCGAGGTCAGCGTAAGTCCCTGTTTTCGGAACGATAATTTCGAGTACCCTGTTCCGATAATGCGTATGGAAATCCACCGGTTGCGCTTGAATCGGAAAGACGTTTGTAAACCCGTTGGGAAAAGAACTGGCACGTCCAACGACATTCTCAAACCGCGGATCTTCCATCTGACCTGTCTTCGGGTTTACGGGAAGTTGCGTCTGAACCGTCACAGTGGTTTCCGATGCGGGGGTAGCGTCTATCAAATATGGCGTACTTAAATGGACTTCATAGTCATAGTCTGGCAATCTATCCGGCAGACCGTATTCTTCTTTCATTGAGCAATGCGGTACCCATCGTGGGAACTCAATTTCGATACGATAGTAGTCCGCCATTTCTGAGACCTGATTAATCATTCCGTAACGACGGTAGCGTTCCCGTATATCATCGGTGTAAATCGCGCCATCCACAGCGACCGCTCCGGGCACTGTTGTCCGTCGTGCTGCTGACTCCACAACCAACGCAGAACGTGCACCGATGAGAAGTGGTGTCGCAACGAGGGACATCAACCAACCGTAGAACGACGCACCGTAACGCGGTTGTTCCGCTGTTGAACTGAACTCGTCCTTAAAACGGTAAATCCCTTCGGCGACGGCGATGACAATACCGAGGAAGATCATCAAATTGCCGCTACTTGAGAAAAGGTCGACTTCTTGCCCTCGAAACCCGATGAAGAAAAGGACCAGCGGATAGAGTGTCAAGTTAACAAGACTATTAATACCTGTAGACACAGCAGCACTAAAGACACGCGCATTTCCCGCCATCTCTTCAAGCTGCGTTTTGAACTTCGCTGAAAACGCACCGAGAATCGGTTGACCGAGCATCGCTAACACATTGAACGGAGCACGGAGTCTCGTATCCGGCACCTCTGGCAACTGTACAAATTCTTCTGGAATGCCTTGTGTTTTACCTTGTTTCGGTTTGCCTGTCTCATCAAGATCGCCATCCGAAGTTTCCGGTTTAACGAAAGTCTCAAAAAATTTACGATTTATCTCAGTATACGATTCCCACTCACTTGGAACGTCACTTTCCATAAAGATCGCTGTCACCGGACACACAGGTTCACACGCGGCACAGTCAATACATACATCCGGATCAATGTAAAGCTGCTTCTCGCCTTCGCTGGTGTGTATACAGTCCACAGGACAAACATCAACGCATGCAGTGTCCATTACGTCAACACACGGTTCACAAATTATGTAAGCCATTTCTCCCTCCTTTTTGTTGACATCTAACTATTTAAGTATACCACAATCGGACACCAATAGCAAGGAATATTCCTATTTTGGGTGTGTAAAGTTTTTGGCAGCGTATTACTTGAGATAAGCGTTGGCGTTTTAGAAAAAAACAGGTATCCTCTTGAAGACCGAAAGTGCTAAGTTATT
>RKRO01000425.1 GCA_007571355.1 Candidatus Poribacteria bacterium
TAAAAGGTATAACCTCACGCCCACCGCCTTGAACCCAATCGGCCGGTTTCGATTCAATACTGGTTCGATTAAAAGGGTCTCAGTCCAACTCCAGCACGTTAATAACCTGTAAAGTTTCGATTCCATACTGGTTCGATTAAAAGGCGATTGTCCACAACGATGACGAAACGCTTGGCAGTGTTTCGATTCCATACTGGTTCGATTAAAAGCAGAAGAGCAAACGATCTTCCGATGGAACACAAAAGTTTCGATTCCATACTGGTTCGATTAAAAGGCTCTCCGAAAACCTTCCTAATATTATACGCGATCCTTGTGGTACGTGTCAAGTTAATTTTTAAAATTGCGATTTTTCGGATGGGTTTGCTGTCGACCGCCAGTCGTGCAAATTCTCTGGGAGGTCGACAGCATCAGGCAGCATGCGGGTTTAGCCCCATAATTGCAGGCATTCGGGGTGTTTGGCAGACACCCGACATTGATAATTCAGTGGGGTAGACGGCAGATCATGGCAGAAAGCTGCCTGACCACAACGCCCGTTTGGAAAAAATATAATCGGTGCCCGCGGATGCACATCGCACAAAAAAAACAATAGATTCCCTGAGAAAGTGGCGGTTTTGCGGAAGGCAACTTTTTTCGGGCGAGGCAACCTCGCCCCTACGATGCTTGAGAAAGTACCAGTTTTGCGGAGTAACGTATGCGTAAACGAAAAACTCCCTCCAAAACTACGGATTGCTAAGTTTACTGTCCCACACTAATCAAACCGAACGCTATCCCGGAACTCGCCTAAGATGGCGATCCCACCACCATAGAATAGCACCGCCAACGGAATCAAAACCCAAACTGATAGCATTCCCTTTAATAGCACTAAACCGATCCCCATCACGACAGAAAGAAAACCTGCCTTCAAAAGCGTCGGCAGGATCGGAAATGTCTCGCGGAATTTGACGATATTTCTTGAGATGTAACCGAGTCCCACAACAAGCACATACGCTTCGCTGATGACCATCGCTATCGCTGCACCGACATGACTGAAACGCGGAATCAAATATAGATTCAAGCAGATATTCAGGAAGGCTGTCGTCCCCATGAGCACTGAGAACGCACGCCGTTTATCCGTTGCGCGCAATACCGCCAACACCGCGGTTGTTAGAAAGAGGAGTCCACCTGCCCAACTGAGCCATTGAAGTGCTGTCGCCACTTTGCCGACTTCATCCGGAGTGTAGTTCCGGAACAAGACACCGGTAATCTCAAAAGATAACGTTGAAAGCCCAACGGCGAAGGGCAGCCCTGTGCGCACCATCCATCGCATGCTGAAGGTATACACGCTCGGAAATCGTCTCTTTTCGCGTTCCCACGCCCGCGAGAGCACCGGAAACATAGCACCCATCATAAACGCACCCGGCAGAATTGTAAAGGCGTTGGCAATCGTATATGCCAAGCCATACCAAGCGTTGGCATCTACCCCATCCGAACTTAACTTGGATAGCAAAATCGCATCCATCCGAAAATAGAGGAGGTTGAAAAGGTTACCGATGGCGAAGGGGAGTGCTTGCTGCATCAGTACCTTTACAATCCCTCGACTCGGTTGGAAGCGGAGTTGTGTGAAACGGTAGCGGGTAAACCCAACGCTCAGGATGAGGTTGATACACCCCGCTGCAAGAGTTACCTGACAGACGGTCAGCAGTCCGTAGTTGAGAAGAATCGCGCCGCCGCCGATTAAGAAAAACACGCCCCGTTCCGCGACGACAGTGAACGCCTCGTATTTTATCTCTTCGTGTGCACGAAAGACGCAGCGATAGAGTTGCGCAAGCGAATTGACGATCTCCGCAAGCCCCAAATAAACGATCATCGTTACGATTTCGGCGGGGTAGAGGAAAATGCCGCTGATAAGCATGATCGCGTAGGCGACGATTGACAGCAGGCTGCGAACGATGAGTGCGTTGCCGAGGTAGTGCCGTGTCTGATCCAGATGCAGTGTCATTTCCCGAATAAGCGGGTTCTGCATGCCGAGTTCCGTCAGGATGGCAATGAGATTGGTGAGCGCGATCGCAATAAAATAGCCGCCAAACGCAGTCTCAGTGAAATAACGGGGCATAAGCCAGACGGTTATCACAAGTGAGGCGAGGCGGCCGATGAGGTGTGCACTAAAAAGCGAGGACGTGTTTTTAAAGATACGGTTCATCTAATGCGACAACGTTGATTCCCGTACGTGTTCGATCAAAAGCGTATTCACTAAAGTTTCAATGGATACACCTTGTGCTTGTGCTTTTTGACTGAGTTCCACAGCGAGTTCGGGAAGAATTGCGACGCGAATCGCCCGCTTGCGTAATGTTTCAAAGCGAAACCACTGGTCATCGTCTTCCATAATTTACACAAAAATGCGTCCGACTCAATACAATCCAACCCTAACATAATTTGGCACCAAAGTCCAATAGCTATCACTTTCTCCGCGCTGCAGGCATCGCGCGCCAAGGTAGGCAATCGTTGCACCACGTGGAGCGTTGAACATCGTGTCCGCAAATTGGGCACGCGCACCGAGCCTTTCACGAATTGCATCCCCGTAGGTTGACAGTCCATCACCAACAAAGTTGATAGCGGAATGGGGCGGTGCTTGTGTGCCGAGTGGGTCGAGGAAAGCATCAATGGATAAGCAGAGGTCTTCGCTGAGACGTTGCCATTCGGTTCCGCCTTGAAAAATAGCCCCATAGATTTCACTCCGTCGAGCGTCTAAAACTGGACAGATAACGCCGTGTGTCCATCGGAGGTTATAAGCAACCGCCTCCAAAGTTGAGACACCGACGATCGGTTTATCAAGAGCGTAACAGAGAGATTTTATCGTTGCAACGCCGATACGGATACCCGTAAACGATCCGGGTCCGACACCGACAGCGCAAGCGTCTAAGTCGGCTGCTGCGATGTCGCTCCACTTTAAGACCGTGTCAATCGCAGGCATCAGTCGGGAGGAGTGCGCTTGGACAATATTGAGTGTATGTTCAGCGACTAAATTGTCGCCATCTATGAGGGCAACGCTGCCGATAGGCGTTGAAGTGTCAATACCTAAAATTTTCATTCAAATTCAACCAATAATTCTGAGCGAGAGTCGTTACGCTGTTCCTTTCAGAGAGCTCAGATCTTAGTTCGTCAAGCGATAGCGCGCGCGGTTTTGCATCCGTGAACAAGTTGACATCCAACAACTGTTTTGCGCGTTCAACATATTCTGCTTCCTTCTCACAAAGAAGAAAGTGCCTACCATGCGTCAATGCAACATACCCAACAGTGCCACTGCCGCCAAATGGATCAAAGATGAGATCGCCTTTAAACGAGTAAAACTGAACAACGCGCGCCGCTAATTCAGATGGAAAAACCGCAGGATGAACTTTGTCTGTTGCAGGATTAATATGCCATAGATTCGTTTTTTCATACGCGCCCTTAACCTTGCTTGCCGCAACCGTTTCATCGGCATATTGCCGAATATTCCAGTCAATCAACTTATTTGTCTTCTTCCGATACACCATAACGTTTTCGGTGACAGAATTTGCCTTATAGCCCAGGGGCTTGCGATGTTGAAAGAACCCACCGTTTCGATTCTTCGCAGCATAGTCAGGTTTCGTCCAAACGATGTCGTCAATAAACTCCCATCCTATATCGGTGAGACGCGGATGCATATCATACGGAATAGCATACCGCTTACTGGCATGCGCCCGACTGATGCGCGGCACGATAACCGGGGAGGTGTTAAGCACAAAGAACCTACCCTCCTTAGTAATACGGTGTGTCTCTTTGAAAACAGCGGTTAAGAAATCAAGATATGCTTCATAACTCTGATAAATCGTGTAATCGCGCGCGTTGTAATAGGGCGGAGACGTAAAGGTGAGATGGATTGATTCATCCGGAATTAGTTTTAGGGTTTCTTGTACATCAGCATGAATAATTACATTTTTGAGGGCATCTGGGCTGGCGGGATGGGGTGAGGCTTCTGTTCTCTCTTGCCGTTCTGATTTTTTGGGATCTATTTCACTCGCAAGATGTTCGCGGATGAGTTCATTCGGATGTTCGCGTAAGACATTTAAAGCATTTTGGACTTCCGGTTTTTCCCTGAAGTAGAGCAGCGCACGCACAGATTGTAGAATAACCTTCGGATCCGTGTCGTTAAGATAGCGCATCAAAATCGGTATCGCTTTCTCACTTCTCATACGTCCGATAGCAGAAATCGCCTCGCGTCTGGCAAATGTATTCCTTTCCGCGGCCGCGAATTCCGAGACATCTCCTAAAAATCGTTCATCTTTGAGTTTCCCAACATTTTTTACGGCAAGCGTGCGAATTTTCGGATTTGCGTGCGTCAGTAATGCAACAAATAATTGTCCATCAAATCCGTCTGGCAATTTACCGAGTTTATCCAGTACAAACAGAAGGGAGGCTTCATCGCAGGTGCGTGCAAGCGCATCCTTGAAAAATGGTGAATCTGGATTCAATTTTTCTGCATCAATCTGGGCTTTTGTGAAC
>RKRO01000141.1 GCA_007571355.1 Candidatus Poribacteria bacterium
AATCGATACTTACCTATGACAGTTACCACTTATGGGAGTATCGTTATGAATTCCAACAGATGATACGTCGCGCCTGTGAGCACTTCAAAGAAGCCCTACTCACAAAAAAGGAACGGGCAAAGATTTTTACCGCTATCCTTACCGGCCCATCAAAGGAAGACTATCAAGTGTGGGTAGTCGGATGGGCGGGTGAAGAATTCACCGAGGAACGTTTCCAAGAACGCCAGCGTCGTTTCCACCGGATGCAGTTCACCCCTTTCGCCCCTGTCCTATTTGGTAAATATGCAACTGACTTTAAGGCATTAGAAAGTAAAACTGAGGGACCGATATCTGATGAGGATTATGCCCCATTTAAAACAAAAGTCGGGGCCGAGGGATACCGCAGCCCTCGTTCCGCTGAAGCACTCGGAAAACTCACCGATAAGGATTTGCTCGCCTACATAAACAAATGGGACGCGAAATATTACGAAGGCGACGGGTTTACAGAAATTAATATGGAAGCACTCGCTAGCGCCTTTCAGGCGGTCTTCAAGGAATGGATTATCCCGGATAACAACAGACTCAGGTTCTGGTTGGAAAATCGAGAACACATCGAACGACCTATTTATGTCCGGGCAATGATTCAGGCAATGCAGACAGAAGTCAAAACAAAAAACCTCGACAACCTTAATGAATACTTGACATTCTGCGAGTGGGTGTTGACCCATCCCGATCAGGCACCAAAAGGCGACTATAGAAGGCCCGACGAATCGCGAGAGAATCCGAACTGGTCCTACGCAAGACGTGCTGTCTGCGATTTTCTGGGTATATGCCTTGAAAAGGATGTAGATGTGCCGCTTACCTGCCGCACACAATTAGCATATCTTTTGGAAATGCTTTGCACACAATATGATTGGCACTTGGATGAAAAGCAACCTGTGATATTAAATCCAAACTCCCCAATCTCTGAAAGTATCAATAACACAAGAAGCCGCGCCTTGGGAGAACTCCTCAAATTGGGTGCCTGGTTACGCCTACGTGAACCCGATGCCGAAGTTCCCGAGATAACAGCAATTCTTGAAAAACGTTTCGGTAAGAAAAATGAATATCCCTTAACGCTACCAGAGTATGCAATTCTCGGTGCGTACTATAGCAATCTTTTGAACTTCAATGAGGCCTGGACACTTCAACACAAATCACGTTTTTTCCCACAGGATGCACTGCCTGCATGGTGGGCTGCATTCGAAGGTTTCATCGTATACAACGATCCCTTCACATCCACCTTTGAAATCCTTCTGGACGATTTCGAGTTCGCGATACAACATTTGGTAAAATGTAAGAGCGGAAGATATGCTGGACAAAATGCACTTAAAGCCCTTCGACATCATCTGTTTACCTACTATTTGTGGGATCTATATCCTCTCAAAGGAAACGGGAGTTTGCTTGAGCGATATTACCAACAAACGAACGAAGATCGAGAGCATTGGGCAAATCTTTTTAAGGATATCGGCCATCGTTTGTGGAACAGTAAAAAAGATTTAGATCAAAATCTGACAAAAAGAATAAGAAAATTCTGTGAGTGGCGGCTTGGAATGGAAGAACCAATTGAATTAAAACACTTTACTACTTGGCTACAGGCCGAATGTTTAGACGCTGAGTGGCGATTGAATGTATATGCCAAGGTGCTTGATATCTGCAAGGTAGAGGATTCGGGATTCCATATTAAGACCCTGTGCGAAATGCTCCCAAATCACACTGATAAGGTAATTGAATGCTTTTTTAAATTAACCGAAAAAAGTAGGGGAGCCCAGCTCTATATTCAGACCGAGGAAGCAAAAGCCATCCTAAAAACTGGACTTGCAAGTAGTGATAAAGATGTCCGCTGCAAAGCAAAACGCGCCCTTGACAATCTGCTCAAATCAAGTAGATTTGATTTGTTAGATATAACGCCAGTTTGATTTATCATTTCGGAGGTATTGCACGGTCTATTTTTGCAGCACAGCAGCGTGAATTGTAGCACAAACTTCATAGTTTGTGCAGGATAAAACCTCAATGAACAGTAGACGTTACATACCTCCAACATTTATCAAACTCACGTTAGATATAAATAGTTAGCAAGGAGGAAAAACGATGAATTGGAACTGGCCACAATTTCAAGACACTATCAGGGGCATGGCAACTTATATCCTATAGCAATCTTCTAACCTCCAAATTCCAGAGGTATCTGACACGCAACCCAAAAAGCCGGAAAATAATGAGGATCCCTACAGCTAACGCGCAAGGTGAAAACCAATATGCTAAAACAAAACTTCAACGAAAAACTGATCGCACGCCTCAAAACCAATGCAGACCTCATCGACGATACAGGCGAACTCATCCATGCCGCCGTCAGAGACCGGGCATGGAAACTTGACCACAGCCTCATCAAATTGTTACTGACCGATGATGAAATCAAGGCGAAGTTCTTTGAAAAAATCGAAGGACATTGGATTTTCAACCACAACACCTTCATCGATTACATCACCGACAAAAACTTCTTCGCCAACTCCTATACCCGATTCCGCAATAAGATCGGCTTGAACATTGAAGGTAAATTCCTCGCTGAACGCGGTGAAGTCTCACTCGTCTGGCCTTACAAAGATTGTGTGCTTGAAGGTGGACAAACAAAAGAATCGGAAAAACGGAAAGAGATTTTCTTCAACGAAATCCTTGCACAAGACGAAATTAACCAGATGTTTGATCCGAAAGTGCTCACCCATTGGAAACGTTATACCATAGAAGGGGATACTTTACTTAACATAAGTGGGGGGGGGGTAAATTGTAAAGAAATGCCTTTCCGTCGAGATGCTGATGGGACCCTGCGCGAGAACCTCATCATCAAAGGAAATAACCTCATTGCACTCCACGCCCTCAAACAGCAATTTCGCGGCAAGGTCAAACTCATTTACATCGATCCGCCATATAACACTGAAAATGATTCCTTCCAATATAACGATAGTTTTGCACGCTCCACTTGGCTAACGTTTATGAAAAACCGGTTGGAAGTAGCAAAAGAACTGTTGAGAAAAGATGGGTTTGTTCTCATCCAAATTGACAATCGTGAATTAGCCTACTTGAAGTGTCTCTGTGATGAAGTATTTGACAACAATTTTCGTAACGGGATCATTGTGAAAAAAGGACAGAAGAGTCTTCAAAAACAATTTGACTCTATTGATAAACTGAACGCAGGATACGATACAATTCTGTTTTATAGCAAAGATGGCAAAGCCAAAATCCCGAATCTCTTCAAGAAATTAAAAGGCACTACCGCCAGTTCATGGAATAACCATTGGCGCGGGACAGACAGGGCGACGATGAGATTTGAACTTTTTGGCATAACACCTGAAACTGGACAATGGCGATGGAAAAAGCAAAGAACTTATGATGCCGTTGAAAATTATCAAACACTTATCTGCTATATCAAGGCACATGGAATTTCCGAAACTGACATCACAGGTATTCATATAGATGCTTACTATAACCGCTATATCCAAGAAAATAGTATCTTGCGTTATTCAGATTTTGAATTAGTTAGGCTTAGTAGCAATGGGAAACCCGAGCACTACATTCCTGCAACAGATAATATTTTGCTGAGCGAAAATTGGACTGATATTAGTGTCGCGGGCAGCCAATCAGAATTTCCGCATGAAAAAAACGAAGAAATTCTGAAACGTATCATAGAATGGTTAACAGAAGATACGGACATTATCCTCGATTTCTTTGCAGGGACCGGGACCACTGCTGCAGTGGCTCATAAACTTAAACGTCAATGGATTACGGTTGAACAGATGGATTATGTGGAAACCACTACAATAAAACGCTTAAAAAAAGTGATTGCCGGTGAACAAGGCGGCACCTCAAAATCCGTCAAGTGGCAAGGCGGCGGTGATTTCATCTATTGCGAACTGATGCAATACAATCAAGCCTATATGGACAAAATTCAAGCCGCATCATCCGCCGAGGAACTTGTCACGCTTTGGCAAGACATCGCCAAAAACGCCTTCCTGAACTGGTATGTCAACGCAGAAATGCCACAAGATGCAGTAGACGATTTTATCGCCATAGATGACCTTGAAGCACAAAAACACCTATTGGTAGAGTTGCTGGATAAGAACCAACTTTATGTCAACCTCTCTGCAATAGAGGATGTAGATTTTGGAGTCAGTGAGGAGGATAAGGCATTGAATAAAGCGTTTTATGGCGATCTATTGTAGAAGGTTATCTTTTAAAAAGAGAATCGGAAAATTATGAGCGCATGTCACAGCGAAAAGCAAATAGACGTTGTTACCGCAACGCCCCTGCGACATACGCGCATACACTACTGTAGGATATACGAGAAGTTACTGTGGAGTCCGCGTAAGACCTTGCTGTGAGGTACGCGCGGCAGAAGCAGGAATCATAGAGGAGAGTTGTGTGCGAAAGCAGCACACGGCTTTAGCCATCGTGAGTATTACAATAGCAAATGCCCCCTGCTCATGGGGCGTGCTTGAGTTTGAACGAAGCGGCGAAGCACCCGATTATATACAAGTCTTAGACGAAATGCACGCCATCGGTTACGCGGGGACAGAATTAGGGGATTGGGGGTTCATGCCGACAGATCCCGAACAACTCCGCGCCGAACTCGCCTCACGCGAACTCACGCTTTTGGGCGCGTTCGTAGCCGTCGCACTCGTCGATGCAAAAGCGCATGCCGCCGGTGAAGCCTCAGCCCTACAACACGCACGCTTGTTGGCAGAGGCCGCTGGCGACACACCCTTCATCGTGCTTTCAGACGACAATGCCACCACAGAACGCCGGACCCGCTATGCGGGTCGCATCCGTCCTGAACACGGATTGACACCAGAACAGTGGGATATTTTCGTACAGGGTGCCCACCGTATTGCCCAATCCGTAAAAAACGAGACAGGTCTACGCACCGTTTTCCATCACCACTGCGCCGGATATGTAGAGACGGCGTTAGAGGTTGACACACTGATGCAACACACCGATCCAGACCTCATCGGGTTGTGCTTCGATACTGGACACTACCGATTCGGTGGCGGTGATCCACTTGACGCGTTTACTCGGCACGCCGATCGGATCTGGCACGTCCATTTCAAGGACTGCCATCCCGACATCGCTGCCCGTTCGCGGCGAGAGGAGTGGGATTACTTTACTTCTGTCGGCAACGGTGTCTTTTGTGAGTTAGGGAACGGTGATGTCGATTTCCCGGCGTTCCTTGCCGAATTACGACATCGGAACTATGACGGTTGGATTGTCGTAGAGCAGGATGTCTTACCCGGAATGGGCAGCCCTTACGAAAGCGCAGAACGGAATCTGCAATATCTGAATTCAATCCTATGAATAAACCTTCAAAAGTCGGTGTCGGTGTTATCGGCGCAGGACGTATCGGTCAACTCCACATTGAACACATCGCCCGAAATATACCTGAAGCCGAACTGATCGCTCTCTGCGGCTTGAACATTTCCGATGTCGAATCCCTTGCCGAACAGTTTAATGTACCGATAGCAACAACCGATTACACACCTCTCTTGACCAATCCTCGAATTGATGCCGTGCTGGTCGCCTCTTCAACCGATACACACGTTGAAATCTCTCAAGCCGCCGCGAAGGCAGGGAAACACATCTTTTGCGAGAAACCGATAGCACTTGACCTTCAGCAGATTGACGAAACCTTGGCGATCGTGGAAGCGGCGGGTGTAAAGTTTCAGATCGGTTTTAATCGGCGGTTTGATGCCAGTTTCATGCGGGTACGCGAGGCAGTCGCTACTGGAGAGATCGGAGCACCCCACATCGTTCACATTACAAGTCGAGACCCCGCACCACCACCGATCGAATACGTCACAGTGTCCGGTGGCATCTTTCTCGACATGACAATCCACGATTTTGATATGGCGCGTTATCTCATCGGAGACGAAGTGGTAGAGGTTTACGCAACAGGCGGGGTCCGCGTCGATACGCGGATCGGGGAGGTCGGTGATATTGACACCGCCGTTATCACACTACGGTTCCAAAACGGGGTGATTGGAACAATTGACAACAGCAGAGAAGCGGTCTACGGTTACGACCAGCGTGTTGAGGTTTTCGGTTCAAAAGGGATGGTTGCGGCAGCGAACCCGCCGACAAATACCGTCACTTTCAGTGGTCATGACGGGATCCGCGCGGCATCGCCCCCATATTTCTTTATCGAACGCTACAAACCGGCATATCTTGCGGAGCTGCAAACATTTTTCGCGTGTATTCAGGAAGACACAACGCCGCCGGTTACAGGGGTAGACGGGCGCGCACCTGTTGTCATGGGTTTCGCAGCGTTGAAATCACTGCGCGAAAACCGCCCTGTCCTTTTGTCCGAAATTTAGCAGCTCATTAATGACCGGCACCACCGACTTCGCCGACTTCGATTTCAATCTCGTCTCGATTCCGAATACGTTCCACGAGACCGTCCCGGATGTCCACAATCCGGTCAGAGACATCGAGCATCTTCAGATCGTGTGTTGCCGAAATTACAGTGACACCCTGCTCTGTATTCAAACGTTTAATGAGGTCAATAATTTCGCGTCCTGTAATGGTATCAAGGTTCGCTGTCGGTTCATCGGCAAGAACGATGCTCGGATCATTCGCAAGTGCTCTGGCGATGGCGACACGTTGACGCTGACCGCCTGACAGCTCATCCGGCAAGTGATACATCCTGTCCCCCAAACCGACCATATCCAACAACTGCTCCGCTTTTTCGTTGCGTTGTTTCTCAGAAATCCCAGCGAAAATCATGGGGAGCGTTACATTTCCGTGCGCGCTCCGCACATGCAGCAGATTGTAACTCTGAAAGATATAACCGACACGGTGGCACCGGAACGCCGCAATCTGTTTCTGTGACAGTTGCGACATATTTTGCCCATCAATGTAAACCCGCCCCTCTGTAGGACGATCAAGCGCGCCGATCATGTTAAAAAGCGTGGATTTACCCGAACCGGAGGGTCCCATCAGCGATATATATTCCCCACGGTTGATTTCAATGTTAATGCCATCCAAAGCCCGAAGAATGTTTGAACCCATACGATATTCTTTGACGACATCTTCAGTTTTCACAACAATATCAGCCATAATTTTCTCCGTCCTATACCTCGGTACGCATCGCTTCAGCAGGTGGAAGTTTCGCTGCGCGCCACGCGGGGAACGATGAACCAATCACAGCCAAGATCATACCGAGGATACATCCGAGCAGAATGATGATGATTACCCCGAGCTGCATCGGTCCGTCTTCAGGATTCGCAGGTAACAGTGGAAAATAGAAAAAGAGGTCTAACCCATAATCTTTAAGGCCTAAGAGCACTGCACCCAATGTCCCGACAAGGGCACCGATGAGCGCGCCTGAGAACCCTTGGAAGCCAGATTCGAGTAGAAACAGCCGAACCACGAACCCGTCTAACGCACCGAGACATTTCATCGTGCCGATCTCGCGGAAACGCTCTGTCACTGCCATCAGCATCGAATTTGCAATCCCTACGACACAGACAATCAAGGACATAATGATGAGCCATATATCTTTTGTCGAAATACCTTGCTCCGTTGTTTCTTCAAAAGTGTTAATTGTCGATTGGCGTCCGCTCTCTTGTAGTGCTATACCGATTTCGTTATTTGTCCACACCGAAACAAGGAACGCTATACCCAACGTAATCCCCGCTGTCGTGATAATTGAACGACCGAAACGGATTTTTAAACTCTGAAAACTAATTCGCAACGATTCTACGAACGGCAGATCAATCTGTTCTTCAATAGGTGTTCTTTGCTGCAAATTTCTCTCTCCTCATTTTTATGTGTCTATAACCCTATTTTATCAAATTTACAATTTTAGGTCAAGTTCCATTTTTGCTTTTCTAACATTGACTTTTTTCTGAACGGCTGTTATATTATCCACAGAGGTGGGATAAAAACCGATGTTCCTAAAATTTCTCTTTCTGCTGCTGCTATTTCAATTTATCAACACGCTGTATGGGTGCACACCAATTTCGGCCCACGATGCTTTCTATCCACACCACCGCGAGGATTTTGAAAACATGGCACGTCGCCGCGAATTGCGAACAACTGTCCTGCTCTGTACAGTTGCTTTTCTCGCTGTTCTTACAGCAGTCGTCTACGCTGCGCTCCGAAACAGTAAAGATGAAAACGACATTGACAAACGTGATGCCGAAACGGTTCAAGAACGTTTGACAAGTGCCACAAATACCGCAGCAAATGCCGCCTTGCAGACCCTCAACGCGAACGGAAACGCCGCAGAAGCTGCCACAACTTGCCTCATCACCTATGCTGAGGCGTGCGGCGTTACATGGCGACCGCCACGTTACCCAAAGAATCAAAAAGTATCAAAGCCTTATCAGGTTCGATGTAAAATCGGAGCAGATGTTGTCACGCTCAGTATCGATACCCAGAGCATTCGGTTAAAAGCAGAATACGATCCTTCTAAAACAGGTTTCAGCCCACAGGTGCCGTCGAAAAAAGCAACGGCATCGGTTGTACTGAGGAGATCGGGTAAAAAAAACGGATAGGATATCACAGATTAAGAGGTTAATCGGTTGATGAGGGCTGCACTATAGCCCGCCCCGAAACCGTTATCGATATTCACGACGGTGACACCAGAGGCACAACTATTGAGCATGCCTAACAATGCAGCGAGTCCACCGAAACTTGCACCATAACCGATGCTCGTCGGTACGGCGATCACTGGGCAGCTTACCAACCCACCGACAACACTCGGAAGCGCGCCTTCCATACCGGCAACAACGATAATCACACGCGCCGATAAAAGTTTCTCGTGGTTACGCATTAAACGGTGTAACCCCGCAACACCGACATCGTAAAGCCGTTCAGGGAGATTTCCCATCATCAGTGCCGTTTCAGCGGCTTCCTCAGCAACCGGCAAATCGGATGTACCAGCAGAGACAACGAGAATCCCTGGAATCCCCGCATCTTCGGACTGCGGGACGCTGATGGTGCGTCCGAGCGCATTATAACGAGCCGCAGGCTGAATCACTTTTACCGCTTCATACATGTCCGGTGTCGCACGCGTCGCAAGGAGCGGATGCCCCGCTGCGAGAATACGATCACTAATCTGCTGAACATGCTCAACTGTCTTTCCTTGACAGAAAATGACTTCCGGAAAACCCGTGCGTAGCTGACGATGGTGATCAATTTTTGAGAACCCTAAATCTTCAAAGGGGAGGGTACGAAGAGATTGCAGCGCATCAGCCACCGCAACCTCTCCATCTTTAACTTGTTCAAGTAGGGATCTTAACTTTTCAATTTCCATTCATTTAAGTTCGCGAACTCTCAGGAAACGTTTAGGCTTCTTCCGGTGCTTCCTCGTCGACTTCTCCACCGCCAACACCAGGAATCGATTCAGCGATTTTCGAACGAACATCTGCGGAAACTTTACGACCTGTTTCTACCGCACTTTTCACATGCTCACCAGCGTCATGGAGACGTTCTTTCCCAGTGTCTACGATTTCGTGAACATTCTCTCTGCCTTGCTCAACGAGAGTCTGGACACCTTGCCGTGCACTATGCGTCGCGTGTTGCGCAAATTCAACCGTCCGGTTTTTAGCATCAATCGATGTGTCGCGAATCTTCTGACGTGTCTCCCTACCAGAACTCGGGGCGTAGAGGAGACTGATGACAGCGCCTGCCATAAATCCAGTGAAAAACGCGAAAACCATCGTAAGTCCGTTGTTCTGTCCATTATTGCTCATTTTTTTTTATCCTTTCTATTGCGGAGTCCGTTTTGGTATCACCTACAAACAAAACCACTCCTACTATTTACGAGAATTAGTCTTAAAAGTTTCAATTCTTACATCTATCTCTTAAGACAATTTTGTTGTAATATTTTGGTTTCGATTTCTTGTGATTCGGTCATGCGTTGGGTGCTTCAGATGGCGATGTATCTTCTTCCGAAGCAGGTGATTGTGCGGCGGTGAAACTCCCCCATCCCGCTTTGATCCCTTGCCATAAACCTATAATTTCAGTGAGCGAGACCGCAAGTTGATTGCGGAAAAATGTCGCCTGCTCAATCGTCTGTCCAGAAAAACCGCTTACTTTCTGAACCAAGTCTTCAAATTGTTGAATGCTTTGATTCAGGGCACCGCTCATTTCTTGGATATTATGGGCAGTCGCTCGGATTTCGGAATCGCTAATCGTTTGTAAAGACGCTGTTAACCCGCTCAAATTTTGCAGCAGTTGTGGCAGCTCCTTGTTAACCTCTTTCACCGTTTTATCCACATCAGTAAGCAGTACCCCGATCTCTTGATTGATAATGTTTTCGGCGGAGTTCAACGTATTTCGGATACTATTTAGTGAATTATGGAGACTACCCATCGCTGCGCAAAGGTAACCAGCAAGTGCCGTAAGCGCGAGTAGCAAAATCCCAAGACTAAATTTCCAAAAAAGAGAGGCAATAAAACTCCAATCCATTGTTTCTCCTTTGTATGCTCGCGATCAGACACTGTCTCATGGTAGATCATCTTTTTACGGGGAGCTGTCTTACAAGGCGCGTGTCCCGCAAGCTTAAATTTGAAGTTGTTTTTTTACGATTTCACCGGCTGTATCGATCGCCGAGTCCACTTTATTCGCGTTTTTGCCGCCCCCTTGCGCGAGTTCCGGACGACCGCCACCGCGACCCTCTGCCAACTGTGTTAATTCCGAAATAATTTTGCCAGCATGTAAACCGCGCGCTTTCACCAAGTCCGAGGTAACACCCACAACAAAGGCGACTTCCTTCCCTGACACAGCGGCAAGCGCAACAACCCCCGACGCTAAACGATTTTTGATTTCATCAACGAGCCGACGCAACCCGTCTCTATCCGTATCCGCCACGTGCGAAGCAACAACAGGCACATCCTCCACGAGTATTGCACTCTTGACCAACGCATCAACGTTACCAAGTGCTTGCTGGCTTTTAAGGTGTTGAACCTGTTGTTCCAACGCCCGCTGTTCCTGAAGGAGTCGTTCAATCCGTTCACGTAAATCCGTTTTAGGTGCTTTCAACAGCCCCGCCACGTCGGAGATCAGCGCGGTATCATTTTGGAGGGTCGTTATCGCTGTATCTCCTGTCAATGCTTCAATACGTCGGACACCCGCAGCGATACTGCTTTCGCTCAGGAGTTTCACCAAACCGAGCTCACCCGTTGCATTGACGTGCGTACCGCCACAGAGTTCAACGCTATAGTCACCAGCTTGCACGACGCGGACGACATCGCCGTACTTGTCCCCGAAAAAGGCTAACGCGCCCCTCGCCTTCGCAGCATCCAACGGCATTTCCTCGATAGCGAGCACATCGTTGCCTCGAATCTTTTCGTTGACGAAAACTTCAATCTCGCGTAACTGCTTCGCTGAGACAGCCTCATAGTGCGAAAAGTCGAACCGCAGCCTACCGGCTTCAACGAGTGAACCCGCTTGCCCAACATGTGTACCGAGCACCTGCCGTAACCCACTGTGTAAGAGGTGTGTCGCGGTGTGACTCATAGCAACGGCACTTCGATGTTCGGTATCAATTTTTGCATGAACGGCTGTATACGGTGTAATTTCACCTTCAAGTACCTTACATTTATGAACGAACAAATCTGCAGACGGTTTACGTGTGTCTTCAACACGCAATTTCGCATCTCCGCTTTCGATAATACCTATATCGCCGACTTGCCCACCCGCTTCCCCATAAAATGGGGTGCGGTCCAACAGCACGAACACCTCGTCACCCGCTTGCGCACTGCCTACTGATTCCGAATCAGCGATTAAAGCCACAATTTCAGCCTCAGTGTTGTTTTGCGTATAGCCAACAAATTCCGTTTCACCGTGTTCTTTAAGGACCTCTGCGTAGACAGAAATATCATCGTCTTTGGTGCCCCCTTTTGCCTCCCATGCAGCGCGGCCACGTTCACGCTGTTCCGCCATGCGCTGCGCAAAACCGGTATCGTCAACAGTGAACCCACGCTCACGCGCGAGCATCTGTGTCAAATCGAGTGGGAAACCGAATGTATCATATAATTCAAAGGCGCGTTTTCCATCAAGCTGCGTGTGACGCGTTTCCGCAAGTGTTTCAAACGACTGGTCAAGAAGTTCCAAACCGCGCTCAATCGTTTGATGAAAACGATTCTCTTCACCTTGAATCGTTCGCGTGATAAATTCACGACGCGGCAGGACATCAGGAAACACATCACCAAGCAACTCGATGACGTTAGCAACGAGGCGATAGATGAAGGGGTCGTTTATCGCTAATTTCTTTCCGTAAAGCACAGCACGGCGCAAAATACGACGGATGACATAGCCACGTCCCTCATTAGACGGCATCACACCATCACCGATCGCAAACGTCAAACACCGGATATGATCAGCGATGACCCGATGCGGTAAGCCGCGTTCATCATCAAAATAGGCGGTATCTGTCATGTCAGCAATCGTCTCAAGAAGCGGTATAAAGAGATCTGTTTTGTAGTTTGAATCGACACCTTGCAAGATAGAGGTGATGCGTTCAAAGCCCATGCCTGTATCCACATGCGTCGCAGGTAGCGGTTCAAGTGTCCCACTTTCGTTTCGATTGTACTGGATAAACACAAGATTCCAGAATTCCCGGAACCGATCACTCGTGTTAGGACCGGCATCGGGATCGTTTGCCGTTTCAGGAAAGGCTTCAACCCCCATATCTACAAAAAGTTCACTACAGGGACCGCACGGCCCCGTCTCTCCCATCTCCCAGAAGTTGTCCTTATCGCAGCGGCGGATCCGCGAGAGCGGAAGATCTGTCTCTCGGAGCCAGAAGTTTTCTGCTTCGTCATCTTCGAGATAGACTGTTGCCCAGAGACGTTCCTTTGGAATCTGCCAGAGTTCGGTTACCAATTCCCACGCGAAGGCGATGGCTTCTTGTTTGTAATAGTCCCCAAAAGACCAGTTTCCAAGCATCTCGAAGAAGGTATGATGGCTTGGCGAATAACCGACCTCTTCAAGATCGTTATGTTTACCGCTGACGCGTAAACACTTTTGCGTATCCACAGCACGCGTATACTCCCGCTGTCCGATACCGAGAAACACATCTTTGAATTGGTTCATGCCAGCGTTGGTGAACAATAACGTCGGGTCACCTGCCGGTATCAAGGATGCGCTCGGAACGATCGCGTGCCCGTGTTTACGAAAGTATTCTAAGAAACTGGATCGGATTTCATCTGATGTCATTTTGTAACTTTCTCCTATTATATCCTATCTCCAATTATAGTTTATTTTTGATAGAGAAGTCAAGACAAAAACGGATACAAGCAGAATTATTCAATTGTCACCCATCGTTTTTGGGGGAGGGTTTGTAACCCCGATTCTTACGGGCGCGGTGCTTGTATAGCATGCCGCGTGTTAGAAAATTTGTTCGACCACTTGCCGAACAATGTCAGATCCGAACCCGCGCCGCGCCAAGAATCCGTGGAGCCGTCGTTTAGCGACATGCATTGGCAGGCGTTTATACTGTTTCGCTCGTTTTTGTGCAATTTCAAGCGCGACTTTTGTTTCGTCTTCAGTTTCTACCGTCGCCACCACCTGCTCCGCGGTCTCCTTATCAATGCCTTTATCAACCAATTCGCGCTTAAGCAGCGACTTCCCTCGCGGATTCGATTTCTGCCTGCGGACTATCCAATTCTCAGCAAACTTCCTGTCACGAATATGGCCTGATCGAATTAACTCCGCAATAGATGTTTCAATCGCGTCGGTTGAGAAACCTTCTCTTTCGAGTTTCTGTGCGATTTCGCTTTTGCTATACCTTTTCGGTTTTACTGTAGGACGGGAGGTTTCCGGTTCGTCTGTTGCAGTCTTACCGCTCTCTTCACGTAGCAACCTGAGTGCGTAATTCTTTGCGCGCATCACCTCATCCGCTGCGATTATCTTTTCGATCGTCTCGGCTTCAATCTCTAAACCGAGACGCAACCCAAACTTTTCTATTAGGGACGCATGGATGACAACAAACGGAGTACCGGCTAAAAAAAGTTGTCGATGTGAAGGCAATTCAGGAATTTCCTGAATATCGGTAATTGTTTGCTTCATAGGGGTTCTCGGAAACTATCGGTTGCCATCAGCAGTCGGAAACCTGAATCAACGCTGAAAACGCGCGTACGTTCAGCGGAAGAGGACTGTGGCGGTTAGCATTTCTGCGACTGCCACAGGTTCCCTCTTTGCCGAAAACCGACTGCTATTTGTCTATTCGCCGCCGTTGCTACCTGCCCAGAGTGCCCCGCGTTGTAGAAGCGTCCCAAACATCTCATGCTGGCATGCGGATGCATCGTGACCGAGCGCGAGGTAGAAGACCTTACCTTTACCCCAATTCTTCGTCCAGGCAACCGGCACAGCATCGCCTTTCCATAACGCCGATGCAAGCACATGGTTCCGAGGATCGTAATCAAGGATGTACTGCTCGTCCGTTACAACGAATTCATCAAGGCCTTCCGTGATCTCGTGTTCGCTATCAACGATGCTGACTTGGTATTCGCGGTAGCGCGGGTGTGTGACAAAATAGCCGCCTACCATAGAACGATATTCTGGACAGCCGCGGAATGAATCTGCCGCGGAATGGATACCGACATAGCCCTTACCAGAAGCGATGTGGTTGAGCAAACCGTTCTTCTGCGCGTCCGAAATCTCGCCAACTGTGTAGTAGAAAACGATCAGATCATAAGGATCCAAATTCGGTGAAACGAGCGCGTCAAGGTCTTCCTCAATTCTGGTAATCTCAAATTCGTCCCGTTGTGAGAGCACCTTCACGATCGCGTCGCTACAGCCCTTCCAATCGTGAATCGCACCGCCTGCGAAAACAAGTGTGTTAATTTTTCCCATTTTCGTTAGCCTCCTTGCTATATGATATGAATATATTACCATATCAGAGCAGCAAAGGCAACCTTTTTTGAAATCTGCTTGTGAATGGATTTGTATGAAAAGCATTCTTGTGATATACTGAATTTGGTTAGACAAAGAGGAAATGGCAGCACACTTGTCGGAGCAGAATGGTTAGATAAGAGTCGCTTCTTTAATCCGGGGCAGCCTTTTTTCGACAAACGCCCCAATATTGAGATGAATGTATCAGAGGTGGATGCTGCAGACTCACGCCTTTTTCAATTTACGGTCGCAGATGCGGATGGCATACACCAAGTCCAATTATTGGTCCCGGTAGATGTGAATGCTGAATGGAGGGGAATGCGTATTATCGATTGCCAAGCATTAGACGGTAAAGAGAAAGCGGTCGTTGAATTTGAAATAACTGATCCTAAAATAAACAAGGTTGAACTCCGGATGATTGATTTGCTTGGCAACGTGGCGTTACAAGAATTCCAAATTATTAAGGCCAAAACATCAGAACCACCAGAAAACCCTTAGTGGATATATAAATATTTTGTTAAAGGAGGTTCCACCTCCTCGGAGATTACGGGCATCCTCGCCCGTGCTCCGCTTCCAATCGGGCAGGGGAACCTGCCTCTACGAATTGAAGCGTTTCCCATTTTATGCCCCCTGATAAGGGGTAGGGGGTTGCCTTCATAAAAGTGTGCATTACATCGAAGCGTTTCCCCTCTTATGCCCCCTGATAAGGGCAGGGGTTTTTGCTGGGG
>RKRO01000516.1 GCA_007571355.1 Candidatus Poribacteria bacterium
AGGCGGACGCGCATTATCGGCAAGAAACGCCGCCTCTTTTTCCCCCCTGCTTGCGGGGGGGAAGGGGGGTAGGGAGAGTAGCCGTGCTGTCGGGTTTCGCAAACGCTCTACCCGACCTACAACGCTGTCAATGACGGGCGAGGAAACCTCGCCCCTACGAGACTTGGCGAAAGTATTGAACATCCAAAAAATAAATAAATCGCTTTTAGGAACACAACCCCCTAACCCCCCTTATCAGGGGGGAAGTAGAGAGAACTGTCAACGATGGGCGAGGAAACCTCGCCCCTACGAGACTTGGCGAAAGTATTGAAAGGGGATCCCCTCTCTGTAACAGGAAGCTGAAAATTGTCCAAACGATAGTGATGTAAACATTATGTTCCGATTTCTCGTTTCAAATCAAGACTCCGAATCGCGGGTGAGATACCGCGCCGACGAAACACAAGTACTTGGGGCATTTTTTTATAGAACTTGACACGAGAGATCAACGGTTTCTTATGGTAACGTGAGTTTGATAAATGTCAGACGTATGTAACGTCTACTGTTCATTGAGGTCTTATCCTGCACAAACTATGAAGTTTGTGCTACAATTCACGCTGCTGTGCTGCGAAAATAGAACCCGCAACACATCCGAAAGGATTCATCAAACTGGCGTTATGGTACAATTGAGAATACACGTGCTGAAAAATTTTTTGTCGACATGCGCAGTTCCCCACTTTTTAAGATCCTTGGGGCTGCTTTTTAAAATTGGGATCCTCCTTATCATCGTCCTTTCTGCAACGTCTGATGTTGCCGTCAGCCGCACCGCTGAAGAGAACGGCGAAACGCAAACAGAAACCTTAACACCGAGCGACAGCGGCACCGTTGCCGAACCTGCTGCATCCGAAACGCCATCGGAAGAGGAAGCCCCGATTGGGATCGGTTTGGTTAACCGCAATCCGTTCGCTGCGGATCTTCCGCCAAGACATTTCATCTGGGAACCCGAAGAAACGGAGCCCCCCGAACAAGAGACCGAAAATAGATGGATTCAACCCTACCTTGACAGTCTCCGCAGATGGCGAACCCCACCTGAACTGACGGACCTTCGCAAACTCTACGCTTGGAAACCGAAACCGAAGCGCGCCGAAGGCGGGATCGCGCTCCCAATGGATTCCAACCTCAAAATAACCGGCCTACAGTCCGTAACGATAGAGGCGAACAAAACGCACTACTTCGGGAGCGGAGACTTGAACCGGTACGGGGGGTATGGCTACGGCGGCGGGTCTGGCAGTTATTCATCCGGTCTGGACTTAGGGCTCACTTCATCTTACGGTTACGAGGACTTCGGGTATGGCGGATTCGGTGACAGTGGCTATGGTGCCGGTGGCTACGGCAGCAGCTACGGTGGTGGATATGGGAGTAGCTATGGTGGTGGTTACGGCGCAGCTACGGTGGCTATGGGAGCGGTGGGATCCCGCGCGCAACGGGTTTCAACCTCCGCCAGATACAGCGATTCGGATTGCACGGGCGCGTCGGACAACGGACACATATCGCGGTGGACTATAGTGCTGGCGGCAGCGGCTTCGGTGGGGGCAGCTACGGCGGGTACGGGGGCGGCTATGGAGGCGGCTATGGGATCGGCGGCGCGACAGAACAGAAAATCAAAATCTGGTACGAAGGGCAACCGGAGGACATCATAAAAACGATTTCGTTCGGCGACATTACGCTTAATCTGCCGAATACCCGTTTCCTGAACATCAACCGAAATTTGTTCGGCCTCGAAGGGGTCTTCGAATGGAAAAACACACGTTTTACAGCTTTCGGTTCCCGAAGTAAGGGGGTACGTGAGGTGCGGACGTTCCGCGGGCAGTCGCGGCGCGCGGGCGGCTACGGCTACGGAACCCCAGGCACACAAATTCCGGATACCAACTACATCAAAAATCGGTACTACCATATCCACAAGGGTGAAGACGGTTTCCTACACGAGGCGTATCTGCCTATTAAAGCCCGCAGCGAACAGATTTACATCGATGACGGCGTTGTCGGTAACAACCAAGGCGGCATACGGACGAGTCAGGGGTATTTTAACCCGCAATTCGCTGGACAAGACTACACCATAGACTACGATACCGGTGAAATTGAATTCCTGTCAGCCATCTCCGCAAACTACACTATCGTTGTGGCGTACGCGTATGAGGGGGGCGGCGGCGGTACCGTCGGTAATACGAGCGAAGTCTTTGTTGATGAAAACGGGGATGGTACGATCGATGAAGAAGGTGAGGAAATCGGCTACGTCGTGCTGAAAGCGAAAGGGTTTCGCGGCACGGAGGCATCACACGTCTACCACCTCGGTAGCCCTAACATTAACCCACGTGACTTTCAACTCACCATCCGCCGACAGGGGCAGAACGAAACCTTCCAGACGAACGAGGGGCTGGTCCCTTATATAGAAATCTTCGGGTTGGATCAGAACGGCGATGGGAACGTCGATGCCCAATTTATAGATTACGATAGGGGGTTATTGCGTTTTCCAAAGACGAACCCTTTTCAAATTACAGACTCGAACCATCCCTATTACATCTACCGTGATTCGCTTAACAACGATGCCCTTTATCTTGAGGGGGCCTTCTCAAACGCCCAAATTTATACGATCATCGCCGACTATACATATCAGTCGGAAACATACAACGTCGGTCTGTTCGTTATTCCGGATAGCGAGACCGTGCGATTGAACGGACAACTGCTGACCCGTGATACGGACTATATGATGCTTTATGAAGTCGGCACCATCCGTTTTTTTAGGCAACTCGACGAGTTCGACGAAATCGTTGTTGAATTTGAGAAGACCCCTTTCGGGGGTGCTTCACAACAGGCGGTCGTCGGTGTCTGGTTAGAATATACGCACAAGCCGAAACCGAAATCAGAGACACAACAGAGCCTTGAGGATAGATTTGACCGACTCGGTGGTCTCCAGGCGATGGATTCCAGGACTTTCGGTGAAGGCACGGATGCGTTCGGTGAAACATTGCCGGGCAGCAGTCGCAGCGGTTTCGGCAGAGGGAGCCTCGGTGGCGGCTTCGGTAGGGGCGGCTTCGGGGGCGGCGGTCTCGGTGGTTTCGGCGGTGGTTATAGCGGTTTCGGCAGTTTAGGCGGTAGGTCCCGAACGGGTAGTTATTACGGTGCCTACGGTAGCGGGAACTATTTTAACCCGGTTTATCAAAAGGGGTTCATGCTTTCAACAGGCTATATCCTGAATACTGGACAACAGCCGGCAGAGATCCCCGATGTCAACGGTGTGCCGAACCGTCTCCAAGCGTTCAACATAAACACAAGTTTTGGCAGAGCGTTCAACGTCGCGGGTATTTTTAATGTGTTGCCCTTTATGAACACCAGGAGTCTTCCGTTCTCGGTTGACTTTAGCGGGGAGGCGGCTTATTCACACAACAACCCGAACAGCATCGGTGTCGCACTTATTGATAGCATGGAAGGCGCGAAAGAAGCGACGACCGTTCCGACATTAAAATACAATTGGAAACCGAGCAGCCTCCCTTATCTCAGGGAGGACACATCTGCAACGGGTGCAGACGCTTACAGTGTGAGACCCACTCACGAGAATCGGGCGATCTTTAACGTTGCGTTGAAAGACAAAGACGAATCGGAAGCCGTTGGGAACTATATGCGGAACCGTGATGTCCCTGCATCTTCAATCCAGCCGCTATCGCTCTCAACCGAAGAACGGCTTATCATGGAACTCGGCTATGACTTCACAGATATCGTGGCGGAGTGGGGCGGTTTCTCGAACGGTATCTCAAATTCGGGTGTCGACTATTCCGAACGCGGTTTCGTTGAAATCTGGATGCGCGTTCAGGGTGACGATAATGTGACCTTACACTTAAATCTCGGTGTCGTCAATGAAGATACAGATGCCGACCAACGTTTAGATAGCGAAGACCTCCCGCATACACTCACGGATACAAACGGTGATGACAATATCGACGCGTTAGACCTGGACCTGGAGAACCTCGCGGCAGTAGACCGTTATCGCGGAAACGGTGCCTTGGATACAGGTGAAGATGTTGGATGGCATTACGACGGCCCCCTCGAAAGCGCGGCTATCGGAGCAGATAACCAGATTCTGGATAGCGAAGACCTCAACGGCGACGGCGTGCTTGACAGTGTAGATGCTTATTTTGAAGTCTCAATTCCGTTGAACGACATCCCGAATGAATGGATCAAAAGCAAAAACGCTAACGGTTGGATGTTCCTGAGCATCCCGATCTCTAAATTCAGTCCGGTCGGCTCTCGCGTGCCGAGTCTTGTTTTTGTGCAACACTTCCGATTCTGGCTCAGCAAGAACGCTCCGGGGCGTGCAAACGGCACACTGCAATGGGCATCTATTGAAATCGTTGGAAATAAATGGCAGCAAGGTATCATCACCCGTTCAACCACACAGACAACGCCAGAGGCGGGCCCCACAGGTGAGATCCTCTCAACCAGTACCGTTGTTGAAGACACGATCGAAAAGTTTATCGTTGGAACAAAAGACAATTTCAGTTACGATGCCTATCAGAGTGCTTACCTCGACATTGAGGACAACGAACTGTTTAAGAAGCTGCACCCGTTCACAGCGACCTCACTCGGTTTCCAAACCCAACAGCAGCGTGAACAGACGTTGAGCCTTGAATATTACCTGTTCCCCGGTTCTTACGGGGTGACCTCTAAGCAACTAAAAGGCTTAACGCAGAGCGACGGACAGGACTTCAGCAAACACGACACGCTACGGTTCTGGCTCTATGGCGATAAAAGCGACACGACCTTCGTCTTGCAACTCGCGCCGACTGTTCGGACCGGCTATCGCAGTTCCTTCTATAGCTCTGATCCGTTCGTTAATCAACCGCAAGCAGAAGATATCAACGTTTTCGAGAACCTGACGGATTATTATGAATATACGGTGAAAGTGGATTTTGAGGGCTGGCAATTAATCGAAATTGATTTGCGCGATCTCCATAGAAATGCTTACCCCGATCTGGTTTCCGGCAGCCCTCAGCCTTCGGCAACCGGGCAAGAGCCATTCATAGCAACCGAAGGCGATACGCAACCGATAGATGCCGACAACCCAGGTCCAGACGGACACCCCGACGGTTTCACTGTGAGAGGCAGCAACAGTACACGGCTCTCCATTAAAAACATCGGCGGTATCCTGCTCGGTATCCGCAATGACACCGGGCGTGAAATGAGTGGCGACATCTGGGTGAACGAGATTCACCTCGGCGATCCGCTCGTACGTGCGGGGTGGGCGCGGCGCGGTAACATGTCCATGTCGCTCGGCAATATCGTGAAATTGCGCGGGGGTTACGCCAGCCAAGATAAAGACTTTGAGAGCGGGGCAGGTGAAGTCGGCAGACAACGGCTCTCTTCGCGCGGGTATAGTACGACAAACAACGATTATAACATCGACGCAGATGTTACGATTTTCCCGTGGTTGCCGATCCGGTACAGTATCCGGCAGCAAGAAACCGAAACCGAAAGTTTGCGGGGCAGTTACAGCAGCTTCCAGAGCGGAAAGAGCGAAATCCGGAATCGAGATTTTTCGGTCCAACTCAACCGAAACCCGTACCCGAACCTCGGCTTCGCCTATAACTATCAAGATTTTTGGAACGAACGTCAAGGCACACAAATTAGCCATCTCTATACCAGCAGTCTCCGGTATGAACTCGGGTCAAAACTCGGCGTGAATGTCCAATATCGCCATGAAGATGTGCTCGCGGCACCGGAGACCGCAACGGAGACCTCTTCAACATCCTATTATAGTTACGGCTACGGTAGAAACAGGGACGAAAAAACGGATAGCGGTACAATAACATTCAACATCAGCCCGACAAGTATCTTCAGTCTGAATCCGAGTTATGACGTGCGTCGGACACTTGAGCGCCGTGAAGATCAGGGCTCCAGAATAGGTGCAATCAGCAGTGAGCCCGTAGATACACCAATGCCTGAAGAAACGGAGCCGGATTTCTCAATCGCTGAACGCGAACACCGGCTCTCGCTGACCCCGCGCTTGAACCGAGACCTGCTCGGGCTGCGCCCGACTGTGACGAGCCGTATGAATTTCCGGGAGAACTGGTTCAGAGAAGAAAAAAATGCCTCACTTAACGGCAATATCAGTCTCGGCGTGAACCTGCGCGTCCAAAAATGGTTCAACTGGTTCTTGGAACCCCAAAAAACGCCGGAGTCCACAAATCGTCAGCAGCCATCGGTGCCTGTCAAGGGTCAAAACGGTCTCCAACAACCGACAGCGGATAGCGAAATTGAACGTCTGCGGGCAGACGGTATAGACGAAACACAGATCCAAGCATTAGAAGAAAATCGTGGTGACTGGATTGAGCGCGATAAAAGCGAGGTCGGTACCCCGGTCGTAGGGGCGGGGTCCCCCCGCCCAGCAGTTCAAGACAGCATCTTGCACAGAATCCTCAAAAGTTTCACAGTGAGTACCAACGCCAATTTTACCGCGACCGAGTCGTATCGGCAACTTGAATCCGGTTTGTCAGCGTTAGAAATTTGGTCGCTTGCGGATGACGCGAAAGAACGGGCAAACTCCCGACGCAGCAATCGGTACACGCTCCGGAGTTCCGTAGACCCGTGGAATTGGATGGCCTTAGGCGCAAACGCCAGCACGTCCGACAGCTTCCGGAAAAGTTTGGGGAGTACGTATACGACGCACGCGGAATCGTACGAAGCCGATGTAAAACTGAAGACACAAGAAACCGCCAGTTTTCAACTCCGCTACAGTTTCACGAAGCGCGATAATTCAACGTTGGAAACGACGCTCAGCGACAGTACGGCACATACCCCTTCGCTGAGCTGGCTGCATACCTGGGGGAAAGAGACGCGGACGGCCTTGGGTGTACGCACAACATTCCGAGACCATGAACGGAGCGGCATTCTGAGTAAGGCACTGATCGTCACGCCCAATTTCAGCATCGACTACCGTTACCGCACAGAAAACGGCATACGGATCCCGTTTTTCGGCAGGATTCCACTCAAACACGACTTAGATGTGACGAACACGCTCTCTTGGGCGATTCGTAGAGAAAACTTCGGTGCGAATCGCGAGGAGCGGTCAGAACGTTACGAGACGACCTTGCGTGTCGGTTACAAAATCAGCACACACATCACAGCAAACTTTCATCTCGGTCTCAGCTACCATCACGACAGAGTTGAGGAGGGCAGGGATTTCCTGTCCGTCGCAAGCGCGCTCACCATCCGCGGCGAAATTCAGTAATTTTTAATTAGCAGGTTCATCTATTGTTCGAACTATAGTTTGGACAATTTTAAGAATTAAGATGCGCAAAAGCAGAAAAAGAGGTATCCTTTCATAAACACATTACCGTTTTGAAAGGAAGTAAAAAAATGAACCTCCTTCACTGCTTAGAAAGTATTCTATCAGATTTTCGGCCTGTATTCAACTCACAAAACTTCGCCCTGTTCCAAGCGTTTATCTTCGGTTTCATCGCCAATAGCGGACATGGCACACTCACAGACCTTTATCAATCCAGTGGGTCCGAGACGAAGTATGGGTCTTTTCCGAAGTTTCTCTCTCGGGGGCAATGGAACGCCGATGCTGTTGCTGGCGTTCTTATCAGACAGATCCAACGCCGCTTTGATGCTTGGGTTTATGTCTATGATGAGACCCAGGCACTGAAAACCGGTAAATCGCAATGGGGACTGCATTTCTTTCGCAACTTCAGTTCTCAAAAACGGCACGTGAACCAGTCAAAGTTTCATGACGGCCATGAGTTCGGTGCGTTAGGACTTCTTTGTCAGACCCCGACGCAGTGGCTGCTTTTTCCTGTCTGGGTGAAACTTATTCTGCCGCAGTCAATCCGCGATAAAAGTGTGCCGGTGTTCAAACGCATCTGTGCGAAGATTCCCCCGGGACTGATTATCTTTGATCGGGGGTTCGCCCGGCGCAAAGTCTTTACTATAGTGCTCAGTTTCGGACATCATCTCCTCTGTCGTGCGAAGTTTCATGCGGTTTTTTATCGTTTACCGAAACAACCGAAACACCCGAAACGCGGAAGACCTCGGAAATACGGAGACCGTCTCGATATTCGCCGACTCCGCTATAAGGATACAGATATAGACGGTCAAAGATGTTCGATCGCCGCAAAAGTTGTCCGGACAAAAATGTGTGATGCGGATGTTCGGCTTGTCGTTATTCGGAGCCGTCCGAAAGCCTCAAAACCTTATCGGTATTTCTGCGTCTTTACAACAGATATGACGCTTGAGATACCGCAGATCGTCGTGTATTATCGACACAGGTGGCAGATAGAAACCGCCTTTCGAGATGTCAAGCAGTATTTCGGCTTCGATGCTTACCGCGTGAAATCTCGGAAAAGCATCCAACGGTTCGTTCAACTCAGTTTCATCGCAGCAAGTCTCACGAAGTTGATATTCTCAAGATGCCACACGACGCAAAAAGTGCTAAGTGTTCAGGAAGTCTGTCACCATCTCGGTATTCATTGGTATCATCCGAAGAAACTCACACAAGGCTTACGGGTGGCTTATCTCCGATCGCAAATGACGATAGCATCATTTTTCACCAAGTTCAATGAAAAAACAAACTCGCAGAATATTAGGGCGGGTTGTCAAGACGATACGTCTCTGCCTTTAGACAAGGCAGCATAAATCTTACAACTTTGTCCAAACTTTAGTATTGTTCGAAATAAACATCTCGTTTAAGTCGGTGCCCTGTCGTTAATTAAAATTGCTAAGAAAAGAAATTTATGATATGCTGAGATAAACAGTCAGTTTGCGGTAAAAACGGAGACACCGCTGAAACTTCAAACCCTACAAACCGAACTGCAAGGAAAATTTAGAATAAGGAAAATATGAGAGGGAATAATACAGACATACCGCGCCCAGAGTACCCACGCCCAGATTTCCAACGCGGGACATCAGAGGGCATCGATTGGATCTGCCTCAACGGCACATGGGAATTCGCGTTCGACCCTGAAGACATCGGCGAACAGAACCAGTGGTTCGCTCCCGAAAAAATAGTCGATTCGCCTTGGACGACACACATACAGGTGCCCTATCCTTGGGAAAGTCTCGCAGCATGGGGAGACGCAGAACAGGCAAGCAATGAAAACTACTTGCATAAGAACGCCTACCTCAACCCTGAAGAAGTTACTTGCGGTGGTTTAGACCGCGAAGGCAATTACCGCGACGCACCGAGACATACCATTGGATGGTATCACAGAACCGTATCTATCCCTGAAAACTGGGGCGACAGCCGCGTTATCTTAAAATTCGGTGCCGTTGATTGGGAAGCGACAGTCTGGGTCAACGGAAAACAGATCGGCACGCATGAAAACGGGTATCTACCCTTTGAATTTGACATCACAGATGCACTGGCACCGGGTGAGCAGACGTGTATCGTCGTTCGTGCCTACGATGCCCAGGACCACGGAGAACAACTCGCCGGCAAACAGATCGGTTGGTATCTCCGGACAAGCGGTATCTGGCAAACGGTCTATCTTGAGCCAAGAAACGCAACGCACATCGCACAGTGCCATATCACCCCTGACATTGACAACGCTTCCGCTACATTTACTGTCCAAATAGATGGAGACGTAGCGGGTCCCGATTTAACTTTACGATGGCACTGCGATGAACTCAGCGGATCGGTTCATATTTCCAACAGTGAGACGCAGTGGACGGTTAACATGCCGCCTGAACAACTTCGCCTCTGGGATGTAGACACGCCGAATCTGTACGACGTTAGGCTTGAACTCGTCGACGAAGACACTGTGCTTGATAGGATTTTCACCTATTTCGGGATGCGGAAAATTTCGATTGAAAAAGCACCCGGTGGCGATTACCAATATATCTACCTTAACAACCGCCCCGTCTATCTGCTTGGCGCGCTTAATCAGTCGTTCCAGCCGGAAGGTGTGTACACGTTCCTAACAGACGAGGCGATTCGTCGGGATGTTGAACGCGCGAAGGAATTTGGATTCAACTTCCTCCGACTCCATATCAAAGTCGATGAGCCTCGCCTCTATTATTGGGCTGACACGTTAGGGCTGCTTTTCATGTGTGACATCCCAAACTTCGGCACCTATACAGAGACGGCAAAAGCCCGTTTTGTGCAGACGCTACGCGGCAACATTGCCCGCGATTACAACCACCCTTCGATTATCTCTTGGTGCAATTTCAATGAAACATGGGGGCTCGGCGGTCACGAATACAAAGCGATGACAGACCGGCAGGAGTGGGTGCGCGAGATGTACCACCTCGCGAAATCGTTAGATGCGACCCGCCTGATTGAAGACAACTCGCCGTGTCTCTACGACCACGTGGAAACGGACATCAATTCGTGGCACTTCTATATCAATGATTATGCCCGTGCGAAAGAACATATCGCGAACGTTGTCGCAGAGACATACCCGGGTTCAGGGTTTAATTATGCAGGCGACAATGTGCAAAGCGACGCGCCGTTGATTAACAGTGAATACGGCGGTATCTCCGCAGGTGCGGGGGACAAAGATGTTTCATGGTGCTTTAAATACCTAACGAATGAACTCCGACTCCATCCCAAAATTTGTGGTTACATCTATACCGAGTTGCAGGACATCGAGTGGGAACATAACGGATTCATGAACTACGATAGGTCGGTGAAAGCGTTTGGTTACGACTATTTGGACATCAATACGCTTGACTTCATCGCTATCGATTACCCACCGGGAACAACAGTCGCACCGGGTGACGTGATAAAAGCGGATATTTACGCGAGCCACTTCTCCCACAAAACTTTTACCGGCACAAGGCTCCACTGGCAGCTGGACACGCTGTCAGCGACTGGGGCGGTTACACGCGCAAATGTCGCTGGTAGCGTTGACATTCCGTTCCCACAGTATCAGGTACAGCACGTCCATCACATCGAATTGCAAATGCCTGATGTTCACCCTGCCGTCGGCACACTCCATATCTGGGTAACGGATCAAACAGGAACCGTTGTTGCTCGTAATTTTATCAACTTTGAGCATTTTGTAGAACCGCTGCAACCGGTTGTGTCGGACGATTCAGGCACAGTACGCCTCAACTATACGCCCGAAAACATATCTGGTTCTTCGTGGCATAAACCGACAATCAGTGATCATCTTTTCTCTGCAATCGGGAACGGTTATGTCGAATACGAGATTCCGCTGCCAGCGGGTCTCAGCACAGCAAATATTGCGGAAATCGCACTCGTTTTTGAAGCGTCCAGTGCTTACGGCGGTGCCCGTCAAACGGAGCCAGAGAAATATCCATCCGATGTGACAATTGCTGTCAACGATTCTGAAATTGAGACCGTCCGGATCCCTGACTGTCCAGCGGATGCTCGCGGGGTGCTCTCTTACATCAATGGACACCCCGGCATCTACGGATACCTCCACAATGTCAAGATAGATCCATCAAGCCTTCTGAACGCAGAAACACTAACAGTCCGTTATGAAGTCAAAGCAGATGCTGAAGCGAAAGGTGGTTTCGCACTCTACGGTGCACGCATAGGGAGATACCCGACTGGCCCCCATCTGCTTATTCGTCGAAAATAGGTATCGGTTATCGGTTGTCGGTTAAAGTGGTTTCTGATGACGATAACCGTTTTTTCAGCAAAAACGCCTAACTGAACCGCAAGGAAAATTAAAAAAATGGCAAGTCCCGAATTTGTATTTACACGTCATCCGAATTTAGAAGTTTCTTGGCCCTTTGTGCACGAACAGATGGTGCGTCGATTAGAAGCACTCGGCATAACGCTTGTTCTCAACACCAGTCGTCGAGATCCGGTTCACGAACAGGTTGACCTCAGCGAAACTATTGGCATATCGCATTTCGGTGGAAACCTAACCGAAGCGTGTATTGCAGCCGCGCCAAAACTGAAAGTGCTCGGCGCGATGACCGATAATTCTGGGCACGGGATTCCGTACCAGACGCTCCAAGAACGTGGTATCCCTGTTATTGAATCAACGCGTGCTTGGTCTCAATCTGTCGCTGAGTGTGCCTTTGGGCTCGCGCTGTCTTCGTTGCGCCGTACGGCACAGTGGCACTTGAAGATGGCAAGCGGTGAAAGGTTATGGGATTGGGAGAACCCGATATGGGGCAGCCATAAACTCCCGGTTGCGCACCAATTTTGTGACGATCCCGACTTCGTAAACGGCGATCTCGGTACCAAGCGGATCGGGGTCATCGGGCTCGGACAGATTGGCGGAAAAATCGCAAAGTGGTGCCGAGTTTTCGGTGCAACGGTGACAGGCTATGATCCATTCGTCCCAGATGCACTGCTCCAGGAATGGGATGTGCAGCGCGGCGATATGGATACGCTCGCTGACAGTTCTGATATTGTGTTCGTGGCAGTCCCGCCAACACCGTCGGCGCGGCATTTATTGAATCGGGAGCGAATCTATCATCTGCGGAAAGGGAGTTTGGTTGTCATCATTACGCGCGCCCACGCTGTTGACATGGAAGCGTTACGGGAACGGATCGTGAAAAATGAACTTGCAGGCGCATTCGATGTTTACGATACCGAACCGGTACACGTCGATGACGAATTGCGGAATCGGGATAATGTCGTCCACACACCGCATATCGCCGGTAGAACGAAAGACTCGAATTTACGCGTGGCAGATATGACCGTAGACGATTTTGAACGGGTCCTGAAGGGTGAGGCACCTATCGGCGCATTAACACCGAAAGCCGTTGAGGTACGAACCTTACCCAACCCGAGTCTATAAGGTAAAAGCGGATTGGGTTAACAAAATTCCTCTTAACTGACAACTTTGACCCAGCACTCGTCTACCGATACTTTTGATAAAGCGAGTGTTCTTGGTCAAGACTGACAACTGATAACCCTTAAAAATGCCAACCCAAAAACCATATTCAAACCTCATTCGCTCGGACATTGCGGACATGGCACCTTACACACCTATCGTGCCGTTTGATGTCCTCAGCCAACGTTTGAACATAGCCCCTGAGAATATCATTAAACTCGATGCTAACGAGAATCCCTACGGTCCCTCACCGCGGGTGTCTCAAGCGTTGGCTGAGGAAACCTATTATCACATATATCCAGATCCTGATAGTACATTGCTTCGCGATGCCCTGAGCGCGTACGTAGGCGTTGATCCAACCCATATCGTTGCGGGCCATGGCGCGGACGAGTTGATAGATCTCATAATTCGGTTATTCATTGTCCAAGGCGATGCTGTCATCAATTGTCCGCCGACGTTTGGGATGTACCGTTTTGACACGGAGCTTAACGGCGGAAAAATAATTGACATTGCACGACATGAGGATTTTTCGTTAGATACCGAATCTATCGTTTCGTTTGCAGGCAATGCGGGGAATATTAAACTAATCTTTGTTACAAGCCCTAACAATCCTGACGGTGGTACACTTGACGATGCGTGTCTTCGGCAGCTGCTTCAGCTGCCGTTAATTGTTGTGCTGGATGAAGCCTATATTGAATTTGCTGGTGGCAGTCGCGCGAATTGGGTCTTGGCGCATGAAAACCTGATTGTGCTTCGGACATTCAGCAAGTGGGCAGGATTGGCTGGATTAAGGGTAGGATACGGGATTTTCCCCCATTGGATACGCTCACACCTATTGAAGATTAAGCAGCCTTACAACGTAAACGTTGCTGGAACAACTGCAGCATTGGCTTCGCTGTCGGATCTGCATCAATTACAACTGAACGTGCAGAAAATTGTGAAAGAACGCGAAAGGCTTTATCATGCCTTGGAAGCGTTTGACTTTTTGCAACCGTATCCAAGCAAGGCGAATTTTATTTTGGCTCGTGTCATCGGAAAAGATGCGGCAGAATTAAAAGCGGCGTTAGCGAAAGACGGGATTCTCATCCGGTATTTTGATACGTCCGGCCTACGCGACCATATCCGTATTAGTGTTGGTACCCCTACACAAACATCTGTGCTTTTAGAAACACTATCAACGATAGAATAGCCGGTAGAAGGTTATTGGAACGGTTCTAAAACTTTCTCCACTGGACGCGTGTTTGGAAACCAGCCAACAATTTTTTGCAGGACTTCATCGAGAAGGACATCTGGACAAGACGCGCCAGCCGTGAGAACGATATCGGTCGTATTTTTCGGGTCCGTCCCGTTTTGCCGAAAAAGCCAATCTTCTGTGGTTTGTACCTGCTTCGTTTCTAATTCGAGATGGCGAATCCGTTTGGGGCTCAGAAGTTCCTTTGCGTCACGAATGAAATAGGTTGGAAGGTGTTGCTGGCAGAGAGCCACAAGGTGGCTTGTATTTGAAGAGTTATAGCCGCCGACGACAACTGCTACATCGCCGCCATTGGCAATCAGCGCGAGGGTCGCATCCTGGTTTTCCTTCGTCGCATAACAGAGCGTATCTCGCGTATCTGCGAAATGCGCGGATAGTTGTACTTCACCGTATGTTTCTCTGATAGCCTCGCGTAGCAAATTCGCGATTTCCTCTGTCTCTGTAGCGAGCATCGTTGTCTGGTTGACAACACCGATCCGTCTCAGGTGGACATTCGGATCAAACCCTGTTGAGAACCGATCTTTGAACTTTTCAAAAAAGAATTCGGCATCCGCTTCACCGGAGATGACCTTCGCTAAATCCTGTGCTTCCGTGATATCACGGACAACAATAACAGGGGCACCTGCCTGCGCATGTGAAAACGTCGCCCTGGTTTCTTCGTGGTAGTGCTTTCCGTGGATAACGACGGTATAATTTTGCTTGCCGATCTCCTCACTTCGCCGCCACACTTTTTCAACAAACGGGCACGTCGTGTTGTAAGATGTAAGAATAACCCCGCGTTCTTTGAGAGACTGCTCTATTTCAAGTGTTGTACCAAAAGCGGGTACGATAACAACATCATCTGGGGTTAAAACATCAAACGGGATCAGTGGCGTACCGGCAGTATCCATTAAGAACTGCACGCCGCGCTGTTTTAGATTTTCGTTGACGCGCGGATTGTGAATCATCTCAGATAACAAGAAGATGCGTTTGTCCGGATTTTCCGCCAGTGCCTGATACGCGATTTCAATCGCGTTCTCCACGCCATAACAGAACCCGAAGTGGCGTGCAATTTTGAATCGGACGGGTCCAAAGTCCAGGACACTTGGAGACAGATCCCGCTTTCTGGCATCGGTGTCTCGGCGTGCTTGTTTCACAACGGAGATAATCGGGCTATGATAGAAGTGAGGCAATTTAAATGTTCGAGGCATTCGCGTTTTTTTTCGTCCGGCGTTATACTCCGGTGAACCTCTTAGGCACTCAGGACTTTCCGTCCTTTGGCGCGGCGGCGCGCAAGGATTTGTCTACCATGCCGTGTGGACATCCGTTTGCGGAAACCCATTTTATTTTTTCGCTTCCGTCGATGCGGTTGATACGTGCGCTTCATGTGTATTCCTTCCTTCAGTATCAATATTAATTGCGTACGAAGCAGAGGTTGCCATTTTGGCTTCTGCCTTTACGAAATAGATATTCTGTTCGCCAGAACGGACATTATTTTCAAATAGTCCGTTAATTAAAATGATACGCCATTTTTAGAGATTTGTCAAATTTTTGCCTCCGTGTAC
>RKRO01000068.1 GCA_007571355.1 Candidatus Poribacteria bacterium
GTTTAGACAGTTCTTGTTGCGTGAGCGTTGTGTTTTCAAAGGGCTCTCTATTTTTCCAAAACTTTGCGTCTGCGTGGAACTTAGATAAAAATACCACACGCCAGCGGCGTGCTATATCTATAGCACGCGGCATCACCCCAAGGAGATAAACAGATGAAAAAGCATGTATTCATTATTCCGTGTATTATTGCCATCATCGCTATCGGGTTATTGATTGGACTACCTGACGATAGAAATTTAGAACCAGATAGTGATGACGAAATCCCGAAGGTTATTACGTCTTTTGCACCTGTGCAATCTGATACCGATACAAAGTCCGCTGTTGTATCCGATGAACCGACGACTGTTGTATCCGATACCGATACAAAGTCCGCTGTTGTATCCGATGAACCGACGACTGAGGAAGTGCCTGATACTGGGGAAATAACGAATAACACAAATACATCAGAAGATCAAGAGAGGTATAATTGGCTTTCTGAAGATATGCCAATCCCCGAACAAAAAGATGGCGATCCGTTTTCAGTTGAACTTGCAAAGCAAAAGGCTATTGAAGAGGGAACTTACATATCTAATCCAGAAACAATGGATCCTGAACAACTTCATAGTGCAATATACAACCAACTATTGAAACGGTTTGGCGATATTCCACAAGTACACACACACATGAAGTATATACGAATGCGGCAGCAAAATATTCGCTTGACCCTCGATGAACGGATTGAAAATTTGGAAGCAGGGTTACATTTGTTTCCAAATGGATCTACAAGAAGAACGCTCACATATCATGTATGGATGCGGGACAGAGGTCTAACACCTCAAACTGTTCCCGATATGATGAGCGAAGCAGATATAGAATACTTACGCGGTAAAGGCATTTCTATTGAGAAAGAACCGCTGGGTAATGGCGGGTATCACCTGAAAATATCTACGGAGTAAGGGACCGAGAGCCGTATGGGAATTGACGGACACATCCCGTGCACGGGCCGCCTGGGGCTTGGCTATATGAGCGAACAGGACGATAGATGTCAGATATTTGCTAATTTGTGTAAACCTTAATTTCTTTTACGGACCTACCACTCCCCTCTCCGGTTATCCCAGAGATGCGATTTAACTGCTTCCTCATTAAGTTCAGTTCCCCATCCGGGACGCGTGGGGGTTTTCATATAGCCGTCTACAATGTCTGGAACATGCGTTGTCAAGTCGTCCTTCCAGGGGACATCATCAATATCAATTTCCATAATGCGCACGTTCGGTAGCACAGCGCAAAGACTCGCGCTCATATAGGTAGCGAGGTGGCTGTAGTAGTTATGTGGAGCGACGTTCAACTCGAACACATTCGCCAAGTCCCCAATTTTCTTAGACGGAGCGAACCCGTTCCACGGGACATCTATCATGAAAACATCGGCAGCACGACACGCAAAATAGGGTAAATATTCGCGCATGTAATACAGGTTTTCGCCGGTACATATCTTCGTCGTCGTGGAATCCTTGATTTGGCGGATCGCTTCAGGCTCGTACATATCAATCTCCAACCATAGCATATCGAACGGCTCCAGCACCTTAGCGATACGCATGCACGCCTCCGGCTTGAAATTGAAGTTCAGATCAAGATTGATACCGACATCGGGGCCAACAGCTTCCCTGAAAGTACCAATTAAGGTTTCAATGTGCCGGAGGAGTTGCGGTGTCACGTTTCCGTCAGTGCTACCAGGCCCATTGCTGAAACCCGGGAAATAAACGGAAGCAGGATCACCGGGGATAACAATATTCGTTTTGAGAGCAGTGAACCCTTTCTCAACCACTTCACGCCCCAATGCAGCGATGTCACCCATCGTTCTTAAGGGCGGCACGCCAATAAGTTCATAGTTGCGGGCACGAGAGGAACCACAGTGCGACCAGTAGACGCGCACATCATCGCGTGTCGGTCCACCGAACAGTTCCACAACGGAGATTCCCAACGCTTTCGCCTTAATATCTACCAACGTGCACTCAATACCAGCGATCCCTTTCGCAGCGATCCCGCCAGGGCTTTGCCGAGAGCCGCGAATCATATCCCAAAATCGCATCTCATAGGCACGTGGATCCCGTCCAATAAGCAGCGGCGTAAGATCTTTGATCGTGCCGACCACGCCGTTAGGATTTCTGCCATCACTACACTCACCGTAACCAGTGACACCTTCATCGGTTTCCACCTTCACAAACGTCCAAGGGCGCCATCCGGCATCCACAACAAACGTCTCAATATTGGTAATTTTCATGCAACCCCCCTACAGTTTAACAACCTCTTTTCTCCGATCTGATTCAAGCAGCGCGTCGCAGACGCGCATCGTGTTGACAGCAACATCCGCCCACTCTACCTCAAGATTTCCAGAGCGCACAATCCGCGAGAACCGCTCTATCATTTTGACCTCTTGAATGCATCCATCAACAGTATTTCGTTCATTCCCATCCGAACCGTGAACCCAAAATCGGGCAGTATCTTCGGAGGTTGGAACAGTGAAATCATCACAGACAATAGAAGCACGCGTGCCTGCCACTTCAAACCACTTTCGGAGTCCCGTGTCAAAACCACAATCCAGAGTCGCAATGCGTTCATCGTCAAACCAAAGAACACCGGCAAGGTTGAAATCGACACCCACCTTGTAACGTGCCGTCGCGAACACCTGTATCGGCATCTGTTCAAATGCCCAGAGAATCGCGCGTACACAGTAATAACCCAAATCCCCGAGGCTCCCACCCGCGAGTTCCTTCATCGCCCGGATATTGCCAACAGGAATTGTGTCCCAGTTGAAAGTGAACGCCGCTGTCACTCGGCGAAGTTTTCCGAGCGTCCCGTCTGTTATTTTCTTTTTTATTGCCGCTGTGCGATCATGGTGTACCCACATAACACCATCCATCAACTGAACGTCGTTCCGACGACACGCATCTGCCATAGCACTTGCCTCAGCAGCATTCGCAGCAAGCGGTTTTTCACATAGCACATGTTTACCGTGTTCCGCTGCTTTGATTGTCCATTCAGCATGGAGCGAAGGGGGTAAAGGGATGTAGATAGCGTCTATTGAATCGTCAGCGAGAAGTGCGTCGTAGGTGCTGTAAGCTGTGGGAACGCTGTGTTCTTCTGCCCATGTTGTAGCGCGTTCTTCTGTCCGGCTGGCAATCGCAATTAAGTCAGCACTCCGAGCGAGATGGATCGCCTGCGCGACTTTTGTGGCAATATTGGCTGTGCTGAGAATTCCCCAGCGGACAGGTTGTTTCGTTTCAGTTGTCATGTTGCTCCATCTGATGTGAGATTTGTGTTCATGCCCATTAGACTTATTATAATATCGCGTAACAGAAATAGGCATCCGGATAGAATTGGTTTTAGACGAAACCAGAGATCGCCGCGACGTGCTGGACATACTTCACCAATACACTCATGAGACGAAACCCAAACCCGAATGATGTGTGCTTTATTGAACCCGCTGTTGGCAATACTGAGTCCAAACCAACAACTTATCCAAATCGATCGGGTCGATAAGGAGCAAACCAATCGACTCGAACACCATCCACAATTTCTAACGTCGCCATCTCACCGACCAAAGGTGCTAAGGTCACACCACTGTGCATGAGCGCAACATACAGGTTCTGAACCGCTTCAGTAAATCCGAGTACTGGAAACCCATCGAGCGGCATCGGACGGTAACCGACGGGGGTTGGAATCGCTTGCGCATCGGCTATGGCTGGTAAATAGGTTCTGACACGATCAAGCAGGGCATCGGCATGTTGCCGCGAGTCATCACGGTTTATTCCTTCTTGGGTTCCTTGCCCGATTCTGAGACTTCCATCAGACAATTGCCGGAGATGGAGATGTTGATGGTTCTCATCTGTAGCCGGTGCATGGATAACCGCAACATTGTGTAAGACCTCAGCACTCGGTGTCGTCTTAATAACAATGCCGGGACTCCGTTGCTGCGGGATGTGTACCTGCGTCAGAGATGCCAGTTCAGTTGTTTGAACACCGCTTGCTAAAACAACGACATCACACGGAAATTCGGTATCCCCAGCTTTGACTGCAGTGACGCTGCCTTTGTGAACAATAAACCCCGTAACGGTTGTTTGTGAATGCACGACCGCACCCGCTTCACACGCACGCTGGAGACAAGTATTGATAAAAGTATCGGTTTCAACATGAATATCTGCTTCAGAGAGAGCGGCAGCCAATACAGCACCCGGGTGTAGATGTGGTTCGAGTGCCAACATCTCCTCACGCGTCATAAGACGACACGGATACCCCCAGGTTTGAATCTGCCGGATACGCTGGCGCAGCTGCGTCGCGCGTTCCGGAGTATTTTCCCAGCGCATTTCACCGCCGTAACGTATACCGACATCCGCACCCAATTGATGTGCCAACCGATACCACATATCCAAAGCCCGTCGATTGAGCGTGTGGTAATCGCGCGGCTCCTTTCCAAAGGCATTTGCCCATGCAAA
>RKRO01000146.1 GCA_007571355.1 Candidatus Poribacteria bacterium
ACGTTCGAAGTAACGGAGGAAAACAGAATGTTCGGAAGAAGGAAAACAAGAATGATTCCAACTATTAGTTCTGGGGTTGCAGGGCCGCTTGGTGTGTTGCACCTTCCCCGATTCTGGTCGAAAGTGCTGATGGATGCGAAGAGTGTCCTCCACGAAGATTATCCGGCATGCGGAGCAGGCTTCGATCAGATGGTATTGGATGGCCTCGGACTGGACAAGGATGCTACGTTAGCATACATTAACGACAACTTACCCACCTATCCGCAGTTTGAAGCGTGGGTATTGGAACAGAGCGGCGGAAGCCTGGACCCAGCAGCAGTTGATGAACTGAACGCTGCAATTACAGGCTACAATCACGACGATGATACCCGCGGAAGCATCCTTGGCGCAAGCGGAATTGAGGACGACGGCTCTATCTTAGACGCAGTTAATCTTAATAACCTTGATGACTGGTATGAATTGCACGCCAATTTAGGTTAAAAATTTAGGCATCTTCGAGCAAGCGCGTTTTCCAAGTCTGCTTACATGAAGATGCCTTCTTTAATTTCCACTGTTTTCTCGACCTTACGTATCCGATTCCGTTGTCAATTCAACTGCCCTTCCCGTTTCGGAGGATTTAAGCCCCGCGAGTAGGATTTCAGTGGCGTGTCTCGCTGTATACACGTTAGAGAGGGGTGGTTGTGTCCCTGCGCGGATGTGCTCGGCGAAATGCGTGTGCATTCCACTCGGTGCAGCATCTGAACAGTCTATCGCTTTGACATCGACCGGGGCGTGTTCGCGCGTATAAGAAGTGGGTGTTAATTGACTGAGTGCTGCGCCATCCCTGCCGGGCATTACGAATTTCCCCGCTGTACCATGCACACTCCCTTCACCCGTGCGCGCAGGATCACACCAGCTTGTTTCTGCAGTGACAATTCCGCCTGACTGCATCTCGAGCACAAGTGTGGCGACATCTTCTAATTCCGTGGGTTTGTCGAAAGTAGAAACGAAACCAGTCACCCGTTTGAAAGTGCCGAGCATTGCGACAAGACTGGAAACGGCATAGACTCCCATATCGAAGAGTGCGCCGACGCTTGCCTGTTTCGCGTCGAAAAACCAGAGGTCGTCGGCTGTTTCACCGAATATGTCTCGGATTTCGGCGTAGTAGATTTCAGGGCCGCCGTGGCTGCTCCGCATTCTTGCCCCGGAGACGCGTCCGATTGCCTCTTCGGCGATGAGTTGGCGAATTTTATAGATAGCGGCGTTGAAATGTGGGAGACACATAACCGTTTTGCCGGTCGCTTCGGCTGCTGCAACGAATTGGTTCGCCTCGTCCATATCGCCGCAAAGCGGTTTCTGCATGAGGACGTGCTTACCGGCTTTTAGTGCTTTGACACCCCATGAGACATGCAAAGGGTGCGGCGTACCGACAAGAATGGCATCCAATGTATCATCAGCGATAATAGCGTCATAATCCTGTGTCCATCGGGGTATATCGAATTCTTGACACTGATGTTTGAGGCGGTGTTCACGTCTGCCGCCGATGACGCTGACTTCAAAATCGGTGCCTTTTGTGAGATCGGGGAGGTGCATTCGGCAGACGATGCCGCCTGCACCGATAACACCAAGTTTAAGTTTTTCCATTTTTTAATTTTCCTTGGGGTTCGGTTTGGGTAAATTATTAATACGTTCCGTATATTTGAAGAAACACTGAGGCAAAACGCCTCCATTTTGCGGCGGACTCGCCCCTAAGTGATCTGCTTCAGGACGAACCATGTTTCTTTTGAACAAGGAGACCTTCAAAATGCGTGGCCCGCATGGGAAACCCGTTTTTGCCAACGTCAAGGACGGAGTGCGGACAAATATTTTAAATAGACATTGCGATAGGCGACGGGCCCGTGGTCGCCCTGCAAGAGCAGTGGCCCGGTAGCGGCTTCATCTTCAAACATGGCGCCGCGTGTGCAACCGACGACCTCAACATTTTCATGGATTACGTATCCGTTCCAGACAACTTTAATAAAGGTGGAGTTGGCAATTTTATTGCCGTCGCTATCAAATTTCGGTGATCGAAATGAGATGTCGTACGTCTGCCATTCGCCTGGTGGTTTACTGGCATTGACACGGGGTGGTACGCCGTCTACCGGTTTATTATCAATCCAACGGCAATAGACCCCGCCGCAGGTGCCGTAGCGGAGTTCTGTCTCACCCCAACTGTCCAAGATTTGGATTTCATACCTACCCATGAGGTAGACTCCGGAATTGGAGCCTTGCGGGACCATAAACTCGAGGTGAAGTTCACAGTCGCCGTGTTTTGCTTCTGTATAAATGTCAGCAGTTCGTCCGGTTGTACCGTTGTAAAAGATGCCCTCACCAGTTGTTGTTACGAGCATCTTCGGATCGTTGGCGTTGAGCTTAACATTACCAGCGGCATCCCATTCATGTTGTGGCGCGCCGCCGCGTGCAAGCCAACCGTCCATGTTTTTGCCGTTGAAGAGGTTTATTCCACTTTCGGATTGAGACATCAAAATTCCTCCATTTTTTTTAATCGTGTGAAATGTTAAAAGCACATCCTACAGTTTCTCAGATAAAAAAAATATTGACATATTTCACCAAATCAGGTATGCTATTTATTGGCAAGGGTTACCACAAGTAAGCGATATAACCCTGGCGAACTAAACAGAAATTGTATAAGGATAATAGACACTCATGAAACAGGTTTTCTTATTTTTAGGACTATCCGTCCTGATGGGTACGATTGTGTTCTTCATGCTCTGTGGTTCCGAAACCGTTTCAGTGCTGCACGCGGCCCCTGTAGCGGCTGAAACATCTATCCCCAAAACGCCGTTTGCTGAAGGTTGCGATAAGTGTCACGGGAGCGAACCTGCTTACCAAGAATGGCAACAGGCGGGGCATTCGCACGCGCTTGTAAATCTGATTGAGGGTCCCTATGAGCTGCGAACTTCCTGCCTGAGTTGTCACTCTGGCGGTTATGAAGTCTTCAGTGAGCGCGTCTATCCGGGGCATACTTATAACATAGAGACGGCAGTGAATGCTGTTTCTTGTTCTTCGTGCCATTCACACACGAGCAGAGAGGAACACTTATTGGTGCAACCTGCGAAGAAGTTATGTGTCAGCTGCCATAAAATGGACTGCGGTTGTGCGGGTGCTGGCATTGTGCACCAATCACAGTCGGAGATGTTCCTTGGACGCGAGGGCGCGGGCGTTAAACGGATGCCGTCGCCACATGTGCGTGTGATGAAGAAGCGTTGTGTGCACTGCCACATGACAAAAGAGGACCCTGAGGCTGTTGCGAAACACGGTGGGCATACGTTTATCGCCGATATGTCAGTATGCAGTAGTGCCGGTTGCCACGATAGTGCAGATAACAGTATGGCGGCAAAGTTGCCGCAATATCGTGCTGAAATAGAGGCGAAGATGAAGGCAGTCAAGGCGATGCTTGATGCTGCACCTGACAAAACTTTGCAGGAGTATCTCGATGCCAAATTGAACTACGACATGGTTAAAGGCGATAGTGGGTATGGGCTTCACAATATGCCATACGCGAACGCGCTTCTCGATTATAGCCTATCCCTGAAAAGCAAACTTGAATAGGACGCGCTGCGCCGCCCTATCCATTGTGACTCGCTGTAGATATTGTCGGTTTGTTATGCCCCTGTCCCGAGTTCAGCGCGCAACGGTACGTCTCGCTCTTGCGGTATATAATAACTCATCGGATCGCTGACGACTCCGATTAATTGTTGTTGGATAGGATTGCATTTAGCGACGAGTTTGTCAGGCATCGTGATATAGTCCATCGGTTTGACCCAACGGTAGGCGTACCCCATAAAGATGGTTTTTCGGGGTATGCCGGACCAGTTGTGTCCGATACCGTGCCAAGTCCGTTGTTCAAAGAGGAATGCGTCTCCTGCATTGATATTCATAGAGATTGCCCCGCGTGCGCCTCCGGTTTCAGGATCGACGGCTGGTCTGCCCTCCAATCGGTTGCTTCCCGGGACGATAACTGTTGCCCCGGAGGCGGGATCAGATTGGTCGCTGATGGCGTAAGCTATCTTAAGCATGATACGCGGATGCGGTTCCTGCATCTCTCGGTATGAAGTGCCGCCGTCTCGGTGCAGACCGATACGGTTTTTTACTTCATCTGACGGTTCTTCTTTTGATGGCAACACGATCAAGTGAGATGTAATCATCTGGACGTTCCAATTCAGCACGCCGTAGGCGAGTGGTACTGTCTTATGCCAATCAAGCAGTTGGAGAAATGCCTCGTGGTGTACGATGCAGTTACGTAGGTTCAGCTTACCATTTGCTTCAAGCCGTCCTGCGGCTTCCTCTTTCGCATAGACTTCATCAACAGCGGCATCGATTTCCGCGACGATATCGGGTGGTAAGGCGTTCTTAATTAAGAGGTATCCGTTGTTTTCGACAAATTCCTTGTGCTGTGGTGTAAA
>RKRO01000479.1 GCA_007571355.1 Candidatus Poribacteria bacterium
TCTGGAGACCAAACCTTCGCTGAACATATCAGAACTTCAAGGAATCAGCGATTTACCCATGCTTTTCTAAAACATAAACTTTTTTCAAACTCACGTTATATAAGATTCCAGTTATTTTTCTTCAAAATAGAGGTTATCTTGAAGAAAAGGGATCAAGGCAAACGTTACGGCTTGTGTATAGTTTTGTAATCTGTCTACTGCGCCTTTTGTGAAAAAACCGCTGGCACTCTGTTTCTCTCCCGGGTTGAAATCTCCGGTAAGTTCATCAATAATGGACCTTAATTCAATGCCTGCCAAAAGTTTTTCGACGATCCTGCCTGGCAATTCATACAAACCAGTTGTCCCAAAACTTTCTCGGTGCTGCTGATCTAATATGTGGATGACAGTAAATTGGAACCATCTGTTATGTAGTTGAAGTACCCCACCCTCAATACCGACGAAAAAGTTGGCGTTTAGGTGCTGTTCATCGCTGATCCGCTTTGCATGTTCGGCACGGTTCTTGGCACCGACGAAGACATCTTGATTAAAGGGTTGAGCAGAAACGCCGGAGTCAACGGATAATCCGTGAATCTCCAAGGGATTGAAAAACCTTGAGAAACTTTGTTGGGTGCTCTCAATTTTGACACCGTTTTCTGAACCAATTAAAACTTTAGTGGGTCTCATGGGTAGCATTATAGCACCTTTCAAAAGAGATAAAAAGCAAGATTTCTGATTGACATTCATCGCTTGAAAAAGATATAATAAAATTAGAGGGCTTCTTGATACGCGAGGGCCACGAACTTCCCTTAAAATGTAGCATAGGAGAATTGATGTGTTTCGCTTTAATTTACAATTACGGAAAATCGCTATTGTTGGAATCTGTGTGTTTGCGATGCTTTCATGTGGAAGCGGCGAGATCCAGAATTTTGAGGGCATCGCACTTCATGCAGATCCTCGGACCGACAGGATCGATTTGCGGATTTATTTGACTGACACGCATGGCACGCCGTTGATATGGAACCAGAGCATTCTCAGTCCGAGTGTTGGCGTGAGTACAATTTCCGAAGCGGATTTTACAACCAACGCCAAGGTTTACTCTATGCGCAACGGCGAAAAACATCGGAAAGTCTACGATGGGCGGTTGATTGATCTCCGTTGGGCACAGGAACTCAACAGACTGGATCGACTCATGACTGCGGAGATCCCGCGCATCTTCATTGAGGAAGACCCCGAACGCGATACACCGTTAGGTATCATCACGGTTGAAGTTCAGACAGAGAAGCAAGGACCTTTCACGGATACTTTGGAAAGAGCTGAGATTTATAAGTTCTAAACCGACATCACACAAGCAACGAGGCGATATTAGAAGATATGCCTATTCATACACAAGACTATCGGCACTGGGAAGGCACACTCAACCCGCGGCATTATATGCGGTGGTGGATCATTACGAAGGCTGAACTCAAACTGCTGGCACAACGCAAAATTGTGCGATTAATCGTCGCTATTCCACCTGTTATCTACATCATTGTTCATGCGGTACTTGTCTATATCCTCAATCAAGTGCCCGGGACGTCGCTCTGGTTTGAAATCGATGCCGGGTTTTTCCAGCAATTCCTATTCCGAAGCCCAAGTACAGGTCCCGCTTCCGCATTTCTCATCGCGCTGATCGCTATTTTCGGGGGTTCTGGATTAATCGCCACAGATTTAAAAAACAACGCGCTCTCTCTTTACCTCTCCAAACCTATTTCATGGATAGACTATCTGATTGGGAAATTTGCTGTTATAGGCATTTTGATCGGTTGCTTGACGTTGGTTCCCGGACTCTTGCTGTTTCTTGAACACGCGTTACTGACCGATACCACTTTTCTGAAAGAGAATTACTGGCTCCCACTTTCGATCGTTGCCTACTCGGTGCTTATCACGCTCTCTGCCAGTCTATTGATATTATTGTTCTCATCGCTTACCTCAAATCCTCGCTATGCGACAATCGGTTTCTGCGCTGTGTGGTTTGGTTCCCCTGTTATCCATGGGGTACTTCGGGTGATTATGCGGAGCAGTAGAACAGCGATTGTCTCAATTTGGGCAAATTACGACATTCTCGGCTCGGCACTTTTTAACGCCTCACATGACCATGTCGTGCATTGGGCTTGGTCGTTTCTCGTGCTGCTTGCGCTGATAGCTCTGTGCCTGTTCCTGCTTCACCGTCGGATTCGTGCGGTTGAAATTGTTAAGTAACCCTTAGCGGAGTCTTGCACCGTTTGCCTCCCACATTTCATCTTCCAAGTAGACCTGTGGCGGTGTTATCGGTGTCAGTGTTGGTAGCCAATCTTCTCGGAATCGCTGGACCAACCGCACTGCATTCTGATAGGCGATCCGTTCCTTCGTCTCATCGTCAAGACGTGCCGCCTCAATCTGCGCTTGGACTAACCGAAAATCGTAGTAAGGTAGATCGCTACCGAACATAATCCTATCGCTGCCGAGGTGATTGACGAGATGTACCAGGTCCCAACTCTCATCTGCCCCTTCCGGCTTTTGGGCAACATCAAACCAGACATTTTCACATGCCCTACACTGCTCAATCGCATCGAGATGTCCGGCTTTGCTCATCGATACATGTCCGATGATAAACGTTATCGATGGAAACCGTTTTGCGTACGCTGCGATATTTCGGGTAGAACCCGCTTGATGCAATAGACAGAGTCCATTGTGCATGGCCACCACTTCAAGGAACGCATGCAGCTCACCGCCGAGTGAGTGTCCTGATAAACCTGGATGACACATAAATCCGACTAAGTCATCGTCTTGCATTGCTCTGTTGAGTTCATCCACGCCGGCTTGTTCATGTCGAACCTCAACGTTACCGAGTCCTATAGGAAACCGCTCTGGGTGCAGCCGACAGGCATTGGCAATTGTCTCATGTTGTGCACGTGTATCCAATACGCCGCGTGCCTGTGGTCCTCCGCCTGTTGGGCACGGCATCGCGCCGATAACATTTGCCGAAGCCATCCGCGCGAGACATCGTCCAACACTCTGTCCTATAGTTGGCGCGCGTGATACCGTCATACCGATATGGCAGTGAACATCAAAATAGGGATACATTTTTAAATTATTCCTTGCGGTTCGGTGAGGCGAGTTTAGCAATTGCGTGCTTTTCCGTAGAGCCGCCCTCCATTCCACTACGGGCTACGCGTTCTGGCTAATATTTTTTGAAGTTCCATAGGCGCAATTCCGCCGTTAGAATTCTGGTACGGGTGCGTAGGTGTTAAAACCGCTTGTCTTATCTTCGCCTTGCAGTAGATAGATGTGGTGTTTCCGTCGCCACTCCGCCCCCGGGTAGCGGACATCTGCTGGCATATAGCGCATTGTGTAGCCGCATCGCCGTTTCTGAGAAACGTTTGGACTTGAATTGTGGATTGTCCACGCATCGTGAAAATGACACTCGCCAACCTCTAATTCCAAGTTGACTATCTTGGCTGTGTCAAGGTCATCTTCCACAACTTCGCTGCCGAAAAGCATATTTTTCCGATCAACAGATTCATATCGACGATCGCGTAAGTTGTGGCTGCCGGGGATAACACGCATGCAACCGTTTTCGACCTTCGATTCATCAACCGCCAGCCACATCGTGATAACGTGCATTGGATCGAGAGATTTACCCCAGTAGACACCGTCTTGATGCCAGGGGACTGCCATGCCATCGTTTTCTCGTTTGCTAATAAAATGGCTCGACCAGAGAACAATGTCCGGTCCGATAAATCGCTCTATCACTTTCAACACGCGTGGGTGCGTTAGGTATTTGAATAGATACGGATGCTCAAAATGCGGGACATCCATCTGCTCTGGACGTCTACCTTCCGGTAAATTCTCGATCATCTCATCCACATAGTCTCGAAGTTCGTCCAACTCCGATTTTGTGAAGATGCGTCCGAATGTGAGGTACCCGTTTTCCTTGTAAAATTTGACCTGCTCATCAGAGACGGTCGTTTCCAGTTGCCAATTCATTTCCGCTCACCTCTACAATTATTTGCTTTGGATTTTGGCACAAGTTTACATCGGATGTCAAGCATTTTTTTTCTTTTGAATGGTCTGTTCGGTTTTCTGACAACTGACAACCGATAACTGAGTACTTCTAAACGATCAGACATTGGTTGACTTTTTCGTTCAGTATGTTAGAATATCGTTTGTCCATTATACGTAAGATGTGGAGTTTCTACTACCGCGTCACTATTTTATGCCAGTCTTTTATATATTACTATAGTTTGGACAATTTCTGTCAGGGGCATGCCCAGTTTCCAAAGCATTCTGATTTTTCTCACAGTTTCTTACACAAACGCTACTCACAGAAAAATACAATCCGATGCACCAAAACGCAGCCCCAGAGGGGCGAAATGTTTGGAGAAACGCCATACCTACCAAGGCGTTAGCCCCAGAGGGGCGAAATGTGTATCTAAAAAAA
>RKRO01000208.1 GCA_007571355.1 Candidatus Poribacteria bacterium
GTCTTTACATGAGCCAATATAGTATAACATATTTTTTAGATAAAGCCAATTTTTTTTATACTGTAGAAGTTAGCGGGGTTGGCCCCGAAGCCTAAAGACTTTGGATTGTTAAGGAATTCTCTGCAAGGCACAAGTGTGGCAGAAATATTATCGCGGTGCTGACCTACCCCCACCGATAGCGGGGAGGAAATGGATTTCTGCTTCTGCATCAACACGTTCAAGTATACTGCCTCGGGTGAGGAGACCGTTGACGTATATAGCGATGCCGGGTTTGATGCGATCTCCTTCACACAACCGCGCTTTTAAACCCGGATACCTATCCTCTAAATTGTCGATAACCTCTCGGATAGTGGTACCGGGGACAGTAATGCTTTCTTCGCCGCTTGTTAGGTTACGTAGGAGAGAAGGGATGGCTACGGTTGGCATGTTTTATCCTTGTCGTGGACGCGGAATCTAAAAAGGCGCGCTTTGCCGGCGCGCCTTTTGTTGTTCACTTCTTAGATTTTGCCCAGGGCTTTCAGAACCCGATCCGGCGACATCGGGAGCTCCCTCATCCGAACGCCGATTGCATCGTAGATCGCGTTGGCGATGGCAGCCATCGGCGGCACAATCGGCACTTCACCGACCCCACGTACACCATACGGATGCCCCGGATTCGGGACCTCAACAATGACAGCGTCAATCATGGGGAGATCCAAGCAGGTCGGCATCCGGTAATCAAGGAAACTGGCGTTGGTCATCTCACCTTCGGCGTTGTAGATATATTCTTCATTCAACGCCCAGCCGATACCCTGAACAGCACCGCCCTGTATTTGGCCCTCAACGTAACTGGGATGGATCGCCCTTCCCGCATCCTGAACTGCGGTATAGCGGAGGATATCAACCTTGCCCGTCTCCTCGTCCACGGCTACATCCACCACGTGTGTTGCGTAGGCACCACCGGCACCACCGGGATTCACTGTCCCGCTACCTACAACTGGACCGCCGGTTTCACCGAGCCGCGCACATAAGTCGCGGAAGCTAATCTGCTCCTCTTTGCCGTTAATGCTTGAGAATTCACCATCTGCAAACTGCACATTGGCTTCATCAACCTCCCAGAGCTTCGCTGCCCGAGCGATCATCTGCTGTTTGACATCTTGCGCGGCTTCATAAGCCGCGTAGCCAGTCGCGTAGGTTGTACGACTCCCACCTGTTACCGCTGTGTAACCGACAGAATTGGTATCCACAACGCTCGGGTTGACCGATTCGGCAGGTATACCGAGCACTTCTGCCGCCTGCATAGCGATGGAGGCACGCGTGCCACCGATGTCTGTAGAACCCTCAATGAGGTTAATGGTACCATCGGAGTTGACGTTAATCGTCACGCTGGATTCCAGACCAATATTGAACCAGTAGCCGGACGCGACACCGCGCCCGTGGTGCTTCTTCCCATTTGGGGCAGTATAGTGCGGATGTGCTTTCGCTGCTTCAACTGTCTCAATAAAACCGATACGCGGGTGAACAGGACCATCTGCCCGTCGATCGCCCGCTTTTGCACCGTTGAGCAACCGGATCTCAAGGGGATCAATGCCGAGTTTCTCCGCGATCTCGTCAAGCACTGTCTCTGAACCGAAAGCAACGTTTGGTGCCCCGGGGGCACGGTAGGGCGCGGTTTTCGGTTTATTCACAACCACATCGTAGCCATCAATGATGACATTTTCAATGCTATACGGGGCAAAGATACACATCGCACCCGGACCGACAGGAGAACCGGGATACGCGCCCGCTTCAAAAGCGAGATACCCTTGGGCAGCAGTCAACTGACCTTCCTTGGTCGCACCCATTTTGACACGGATGAAAGAGGCAGGGGTCGGCCCCGTTCCTTCAAATACGCCCGCTCGATTCATCAGCACCTTGACAGGTTTACCGGTTTTCTTGGCGAGCATCGCAGCGACGGGTTTAATGTATACACTAATCTTGCCACCGAAACCGCCACCGATTTCCATTGGGACAACCTTAATTTTAGAAACAGGGTATTGGAGAATTTCGGCGACCTGTTCACGGACAGTAAACGCACCCTGTGTGCTGCACCAGATAGTGAGCTGTCCATCGGCGTTGTAGTGCGCCGTGGCGTTATGCGGTTCAATATAACCTTGGTGGACGGTGCCTGTAACGAACTCACGTTCAATGATGATATCCGCTGCGGCGAACCCCTTTTCAGGATCCCCGAGTTTATGTTGAATATGACTGGCGACGTTACTCGGCTCCGCTGCGGTTTCACCGAGTGAAGTCGTTCTGAGATGTTCATGCAGAAGCGGCGCATCCGGCTCCATCGCTTGCCGCACCTCTAAGACAGGCGGGAGCACCTCGTATTCAACATCAATAAGCGTGCAAGCCTCCTCAGCGACATGCGGATTCGTCGCAGCAACAGCAGCGACAGCGTGTCCTTTATAGAGGACCTTGTCACTCGCCAAGATATTATCACAAAGATGTTTGAGGTTGACGGCACCTTCCCCAAGATCAGCGACTTTATCACCTGCATCTGGAAGGTCTTTCGCCGTGACAACCGCTTTAACACCGGGAAGTGCTTCGGCACGACTTGTGTCAATTGCGATGATTTTTGCATGCGCGTGCGGACTTCTTAGCACCCTACCGTGGAGGAGCCCCGCGGCATGAAAATCTGCCCCGTAAAGTGCACGACCGGTGACTTTATCAACACCGTCGTGGCGGATCGGGCGAGTTCCGATAACTTTGTAATCTTTGTTTTCAAGCATTCCAATGTGTCGTCAATTCGCCATGTGAGCAATAGAAAACCTGCTAACGGTTACAGCGTTTTCTATTATCCTGATCATGCGAAGGACGCTCCTTTTAGTCAGCTGCGGCTGCATCAAGTACAGCACGGACAATTTTATCGTAACCGGTACAGCGGCACAAGTTTCCAGCCAGCCAGTATCGGACTTCGTGTTCTGTCGGATTCGGGTTTTGATCGAGGAGTGCTTTCGCACTCATGATGAAACCGGGTGTACAAATACCGCATTGGAGCGCGGCGTTTTCGAGGAAAGCATCTTGGATCGGGTGCAACTTGTCAGGTGCTGCGAGACCTTCGATGGTTTCGACAGATTTGCCTTCAGTCTCTACACCGAGGACAAGGCATGAATTGACCAGCCTGCCATCGAGTATGACACTGCATGCCCCACAATTTCCATTGTTACATCCCTCTTTAGCACCCGTAAGATGGAGTTCATCTCTGAGGACTTCGAGCAGGCTTTGCCGGGGTTCACAGAGAAATTCCACCGTTTCGCCATTGATAGTCGTCTGAACGTGCGATTTTCTCGCCATAATATGTGTTCCTTTCGTTCTTTTTACAATTCGGTTTCCGTTGGGGAACCTATGCTGCGTCTTGAACCCTCTGGATTGCGCCGTTAAGCGCGCGGCGCGTCAGAACACCGACGAGGTGTGTCCGCTGTGCGGCGGTACCACGCATGTCGCTAATCGGACGTGCGATGGCCTGTGCGGCTTGCGCGGCTTCGTCTATCGCGGCATCAGAGACCTCCCGACCGGCAAGCAGCGTACTCGCTTCCGCTGCGAAAAGCGGTGTCGGCGCGACAGCAGCGAGTGCGATACGGGCAGAGACGATCCGCTGTTTCGTGTCGTCAAGCACCACAGAAGCACCAGCACCCACAACAGCGATGTCCATCTCATTACGTGGGATAAACCGGAGATAAAAAGAACTGGAATTGCTTTTAGGTGCCGGAACCTTTAAAGAGACAAGCATTTCACCTTTTTCAAGCACGGTTTGACCGGGTGCTGTACAGAACGCTTCAACGGGTACCTCACGTTCGCCGTTGGGACCGGCGATCACACAGGAGGCGTTCAGTACAATCAGTGGAGGTATAGCATCTGCAGCGGGTGAGGCGTTACACAAGTTTCCACCGACCGCGGCGCGTCCCTGAATCGCAGTGCCACCGATAATTTGGGTCGCATCAATCAGACCCGGATAAGCATCACAGATGGCATCAACGGCGTAAATCTTATAACACTCGACTGCAGCACCGAGCGTCAAGCCGGTGTCAGCAGTGTAGTCTAACGCGTTAACTTCGGGAATGGATTTGATGTCAATCATCCAATCAACATCTCGGCGCGCTTCCCGAACCTGAACGATAAGGTCTGTACCACCGGCTAAGACACGTGCGCTTTCTCCCTTTTCGTCGAGCAGGGCAACGGCTTCCGGTATCGTTTTCGCCGAAATATAGGAAAAATCTTGCATGACCGGAATCTCCTTTCGTTACTATCGTTGGGGTTTTGTGAATTACTTCGTGGAGATGGAGGCAAAACCTCGCCACGGAAGTTTATCTAATTCTTCGGTATCCCCCCCTTGCTTTAACTGGGGGAATATGTCAAAAAACAGGTTTTAGGGAATTATAGTAAAGCCAATAATTATGGAAACACATCCTATC
>RKRO01000525.1 GCA_007571355.1 Candidatus Poribacteria bacterium
CACGAGTTGATCGATATCTTGAAATTGATAGACAGCGAATCATCGGTAACCACTACTTTGCTAGTGCTTCTACAGAATGTATTCATCTCTACCGGGATGGGCACTTTATTGCAACCGTCATGACAACACAAGCAGTTAATGAGGGGATCCTCAAGTTTGTCGCTGAACGAAACAACATTCAGTTCAAAAACTATTGCGATTTATTTAAGATTCTTGCATCACAAGGTATCCTTTCTCAAGATTGTTTGGATGCTTCCAAGCAAATTTGGATAAGTTTCCGAAATGATGTCCATCACATGAATCCAAAGGTCGCCCAAATCAATTTTCCAGAATTAGCAAAAAAGAACATTAAAAACTTGGCTCTTGTCGAGCGCGAAGTTTTTAATGTAGACTTTGACGAAGGAAAACTTGTTCCAAAATATCCCAAATACTGGGATATACAGCAGGATGGTACCGTTCCTATTTATTTAAGGGCTGGAATATAGTTAGGAACGCTAGACTCTGTGTTCCATAATTTTACTAGTGTTTCGCTTATATTCTTTTTTTAGCACAACTGTTCAACTCTTGAAGGAGATAGCATTATGAATAATAGAAAATCTTCCCTAGGTTTTGCGCTTCTAGCAATTTCCTTATTTTATTTTGCGTCTGCGGTAATTGCTCAAACACCTCAACAAATCGCTCAAAAAGCATTTCGTTCAACGGTGTTACTTGTCATGGAAGATGCCAAGGGCCAACCTTTGTCCTTCGGTAGTGGATTTTTTGTTGGGCACCAACAGATAGCGACGAACCTTCACGTTGTAGAAGGAGCAGCAAGAGGCTATGCAAAATTAGTCAGCACAGAGACGAAGTTCAACATCGAAGGTTACACTGCCATTGACACACAACGGGATTTGATAATCCTGAGGGTTGCAGCTCATGGCACGCAGGCCATGTCTCTGGGCAATAGTAATTTTACCCAGGTAGGTGAGGCTGTTTATGCTGTAGGCAATCCACGTGGTTTAGAAGGAACATTTTCGGAGGGCATCATTAGCAGTATCCGCCCGGTTGGTAACGATAAACTCATTCAGATAACGGCTCCGCTTTCGCCGGGCAGCAGTGGCGGTCCCGTGCTCAACCGCAGAGGTCAAGTGATCGGTGTTTCTGTTTTTACTATCCGAGATGGACAGAATCTCAACTTTGCAATTCCATCAAACTATCTCAAAACACTTCTCACTAAGGTGGGATACACTAGATCCTTGTCTCAAGCCAAACCTGCTAAAGGACAACGATCACTAATGGGTAACTCTGGAAATAGCAGCAGGACTGGAGTAACAGGCGATAAATTCGCTTGGACAGAAGATCATCTTCACGGAGGGAAAAAATTTTCCTTTTCTATGCGAAACAGACTTCGTGAAGATGTGAAGAACGTCCACTATTACGTAATTTTTTACGATGCGTTAGGTGACCCAATCGATGTCATTGAAACCTGGTTTGATAGTCCAATTCCCGCGGGCCTAGCTAAACGGGTACGAAATAGGAACCCAAACCCATATCGGAAAATTGACACTGAATTTCTTATATATGCTTACCATGCGTTCTCAGTACAAGATGATGTTTATGAACTAACAGAGCACTTAGAAATCAGAGTCCTTGATTATGAAATAGTTCGATGATACCATGGGTTTGGAAAACTGTAAACCGTATTTAGAATCTTTTCTATTCTGAGTAGAGACGAGGAATTTCTATCCACAATGTGCGCAAAATGCTTGTAGCAAGTTAATGATATAAGCCATCTGTTTTATGCAAGATTTCGGGTTATTCCTAAAATAGAGTTTGTTCATAGAACCTCCAATTATACTAAACTTTGGACAACTTTGGTTCCACGTCATAGATACGGCATATCCTTTCAGAATACATAGCACGCCGCTGGCGTGCAAGAAGGGGCAATGCCGCTTGCTATAGACATAGCACGCCGCTGGCGTGCGGTCTTTTTCTCTCAGTGCCACGCATAGGCGAAGTTCGGGAAAAATAGAGAGACCTTTGAAAACACAACGCTCACGCAACAAGAACTGTCCAAACGATAGTAATTATATCAGCAATGAACCTTCTTAAGAACCAAAGTAACTATCAACAAGATGAGCAGAGTTGTTGAAGCAGACAATGGAAGTAGAGAATACACACTCCATTTTGGTAGAGAGGTTCCGGTTCCTTTAGAACGGATGAAAATATCTGGTTCTTTCTCTTTGAAAAGTTGATGTTCAGTTAATTCAGTACTTTTACCTGCTCCCAAATTTATTAGAACTTTTCTAGTAGAGCTAGGGATAAAATTTGAATCGGGATTTTGAGACATATAATAAGCAATACATTCTGCTTTTTTGAGATAGAAATCCCTTCTTCGGACATCATTGTTTGATGCGATATGAAAGGTTCGCTGCCACCAGCAGTAACAGATGTGTGTAAGCAGTAGAACGAAACTTGCTATTCCTATTACCCACCAATAAACATCTAAGTCTAGTTCCGCTGTTCGAGGTTTGATAACCTGATAAAGTGCCAGCACCAGGAATGTTATATATGAAATCGTAATTCTGAATTCAACTTGCCTTCTGTCATTATGGCTCTTCTCTGCGAAGTCAGCGAGTGCCAACATTTCGTTAAAGTTGCCTCTGATTTTATTATTATTATCCATCACTGTTACCCGTTGTTGGATTCCTATAAAAGGAATTTGGATGCTTATGGTAATACCTTCTACTCCTCACTAGCACCGCTAACCGTTTTCCGGAGTGAAGCGATTTCTACGCCGATGGAGGTAAACCGTTACCTCAGTTTTCGTTGATGAGGTCGGTAGTCCCTTGAATCTTTACGTTTTTACCCCTTACGTCACACCTGCGTGTAGGTGTGACGAAAAATACGGGCGAGGAAACCTCGCCCCTACAAATTGCCTTGCGTCATAACTGTGTAGCAGGTAGTTGCCCTATCCCCTTTATCCTTCCGCAAGCATAGGGAAATGCATTCATCAGAACACATAGGAAACAAAGAGATGGCACAAACTCATAGTTTATGCTACACAACGCATAGGAAAGCTAAGGATATGGTACAAACTCATAGTTTATGCTACAGAAATCAAATGTTCGCATCGGAGTGCACTACTCCTGCGTCTGTCCAGCGACAGCCGATGCCCGGGCTCCTACCCCAAGCACCGCCAAAAACCCTTCCGAATCCGCATGATCGAAATCTCCGATCGCCTCCATAGATGCCGTCTCCTCGGAGTAGAGCGAATGCTGCGCGCCACCTGCGGCGTGGAATGCAACATTCCCTTTATACAAGGCAACCGTAATCGTCCCACTCGCCAAGTCGGTTAACGGTTGAATTGAGGACAGCAACGCCTGCGTCGCAGCATCAAACCAATAGCCTTGATAAACCTGCTCGGCAATTGTAGCAGCAACGCCATCAAAGTGTCGGCGCGCCCGTCTGTCTAAAATCAGTTGGAGCAAATACTCGTAACACTTCCCAAGCAATTCCATTCCCGGAGACTCATAGACCCCACGGCTTTTAATCCCCACAAACCGATTTTCAACGGTATGGATGCCGATACCGACCCCGTTCCGTCCACCGATACGGTTCGCCTCCAGCAGACTCTGGAGCGGTGTGACGGGGCTGCCGTTAACCTCAACAGGTGTTCCCCGCGCAAACGTAACGGTAAAGTGTTCTACATCGTCAGGTGCGTCTTTCGGATGCACACCCATACCCGGATAAATAAAACCTGCAGGAGTTTTCAGGGATTCAAGCCGTCCGGCTTCGTGTGTCAGCCCGAGAAGATTTGCATCTGTTGAATAAGGCTTTTCGTGTGTGGCAGTAATCGGCAGATTGTGTTTTTGGCAGAAGTCTATCATCTCTTTTCTACCACCAAACACTTTCAGAAATTCTGGATCTCGCCACGGTGCGTAGACCTCAAAACGTGGATTCAGCATATTGGTAGCGAGTTGAAACCTAACTTGATCGTTGCCTCTACCGGTTGCTCCGTGTGTTAAAATGGAAACATCGCGCTTTTCCATCTCCGGCAGGAGTGCCTTCACTGTAACGTGTCGCGCAATACCTGTCGTATTCCAATAGCCTCCCTCATACATCGCTTGACACTGGATGAGGCGGATACCGTCTTCCGCAAGGGCATCCTTCGCGTTTACAATAACAGCCTCTTCGGCACCGCACGCCAACATCCGTTCCCGGATTTCGGAAACGTCGCGTTCATCAGGTTGTCCGAGGTCTGCCGTAAAGCAAACGACATTAACCCCGTTATCGACCAACCACTTGGTGATGGTGCAGCTATCCAAGCCACCTGAAACAGCAGCACCCACCGTTTTCCCTTTTAATGCATCAATGTTCAAAAGCAGTCTCCAAGGTATTGTGTTTAGTTATAACCCAAGTTGCTCCTAACGGATTTTGGGCGTTTCAACAGGATTTTTCAGACGCTTTTCCCACCCCAGAGGGGTGAAATGTCTATAGAAAAAGATATAGCGATGTCTTGCACGCCAGCGGCGTGCTATGTCAGTAAATAGGTGGAAACTTGCGTTACGTTCAATACGGTTATGATAAAAACAGAGAAGTAGAGTCGGAATGCTGCGCACAGGAGAAGAAAGATGAGTGAATCTTTTGAGGGAGCGACAGCGTACGCGTTCTCCTTCGGCCCTTGGAACATACATGAAGGATCGGACCCGTTTGGACCTGACGTTCGGGAATCGTATAGTTTTGATGAGAAGGTCGGATTTTACCGTGATCTCGGTTTCGTTGGCATCCAATTTCATGACGATGACATTGTCCCTGATATTGATGGAAAGACACATTCGCAATTGATGGCGCGTACAAAAACTGTAAAAGCGCAGCTCGACGACCACGGTTTAACGGCGGAGGTGGTGGCCCCACGGCTCTGGGAATCCCCGCAAACGATTGACGGTGCATACACATCAAATTCTCCGAAAGAACGGCAGTATGCGCTGGATCGTTCAAAACGATGTGTGGATATTGCCAATGAAATCGGGTGTCGAAACCTTGTGCTGTGGCTTGCGCGTGAAGGCACTTACATTCGCGAAACGAAATCGTCGGCAGAGGCAGTTGGACAAATTCTGGACGCTATTAACGCGTTACTTGAATACGACTCGGACATCCGTATCCTGATTGAACCGAAACCGAATGAACCGATGGATATCGCGTACATTCCGACGATTGGACACGCTATTGGCTTGGCGTATGCAAGCGATGCACCAGAACGGGTGGGTGGGTTAATTGAGAGCGCGCACGCGATTCTCGCCGGATTAGAACCGTCCGATGAAATGGGATACGCGTTGCATCATCAGAAACTTTGGAGCGTACATCTCAACGACCAGAACGGTCTTAAATTCGATCAAGATAAGGCGTTCGGTTCCGTTAATTTACGGCGGGCATTTAATCAGGTCCGGGTACTTGAAGAAAATGGATACGGTAGAAACGGTGAATTCATCGGATTGGATGTGAAAGTCATGCGAACGCAACCCCGCGACATTTCAACAAAACATCTGTTGAACAGCCGTCGAACCTTCCTTAACCTGCTCGAAAAGGTGAGAACATTAGATAAAAAAGTTGAACAGGAGTTTATCGCTGCCCGAGACTATGAAGGTTTGGATTTCTATATTCTTGAGCACCTTCTTGATATGTAAAATCTACTGATGTACCCAGTTTTCTTAGAGGGTGCGTCAATTGAATAATGGTGTGTAAACAAGGCAGCAGAGGACAGAAACAGAATGACAACGGCTAAGAATCTCCTGCACAAGGTCATTGGTCCCCGTTATCACGCAGTGATGCTTGTGGGCCCCCCGGGTGTAGGTAAAGGAACACAAGGAAAAATGCTGGCACAGGTCCCCGGCATCTTCCATATCTCAAGTGGAGATATGTTCCGAGCACTTGACCCGAATTCCGAATACGGGCAAATCTTCCAACAATACGCGAGCGTCGGCAACTTAGTCCCAAATGAGCTCACGATCGAAATTTGGCAGCATTATATGGAGGCGAAGGTGCGTGAAGGGGTTTACGCGCCAGAATGCGACCTGCTCATTCTTGATGGGATTCCACGGAACATTACGCAAGCAAGGTTGATAGACCCGTATATAAAGATTTTTAAAATCATCTACATGGTTTGTGAAGACCGGGAAGTGATGTTCAAACGGATCCGCGGGCGCTCGCTCAAAGAGAACCGGATTGATGATTCAGAGGAACTTGTGGTGCGTTACCGATGGGACGTTTACAAGCGGGAAACCGAACCCCTGATTGATCACTACCCGCAAAAACTCATCCGCCTCATTGATGCGGACAACATTGCATCGGATGTACTGCTTCAAATACTCTCTGCTATTGTGCCGATTCAGAAGAAATATTTCAAGCCCCCGCTGATGTAGATGTCGCAAGAGTTTCATAACGCGCATGCATTTCAATTGCGTTGGCGATAGAGCAAGATTTCAGGATGCGCGAGGGCTCGCATCGGGAACGGGGCACCTGTATCGGATATTCGGATGCCAAGAAATTCCGGTGTACGCTGGAACGTTTTGTGCAGTGCATACGGACTCTCTTCCTCTAAGATTCGTGTATAAAATGCCACTGCCTCTTCCAATGCAATCTCGCCAAGCGGGTACCAATCTTCATCTTGATAACCGTGCGGATGTTGCTGATATTTCTGGAACACTTCAAGATCCGGCACGAGGATAAGTACCCACTCCGCTTCTGGGTCTGCGACTTCCAAATCTAACTCAGGCAGCAGCCAGTTGAATAGGGTTACCGGTGCGGTCGCAATAACCTCCTCTGGCGGAATGTGCGCGGCTATCCATTCTGACGCTGCAACACGGGTCGGTTGGGCAAGCATCACAGCAGCGAAAGCAGCAGTATAGACAAACGAATAAAGTACGACGATACCGACGCTAACACGCCCTCCCCATTTTCCAAAAACGGTATATCTCGACACCAGAAGCGGTGAACCCTTAGGTGTGATCTTGAGCAGATTGGCGATTGTGATAGCAGCAAGCAGCGTCAGTGCAGGATAGAGTATCAACAGATGCCGCGTGAATTTAACCTTGTGTACACCGATAAACAATAGATACGGAATGACGAAACTCAGCAGAAGTACCGCGAATGTACGGAACGCACCTGTTCTGCTTTTCAGTGAAACCATCGCTTGGAGGAGACTCAAAACTGCAAGCAGCGCGAGGGGTAATCCCATCCCCCATTTTAGCAGTGCCCACACGTAGGTAAACCGTTGCAGCCATCCCGATTCTGCTGTAGAAATGAGCCCGAAGTGTCCTGTGTGGTAGTGCGTGGCTTCATACCCAAAATCCTCAAAGAAGAGATTCCATGTCGGCGAAAGCACGTCTATAACCCAATAAGGACAGAAGAGCGTAAACGTTAAAGCAGAGACGCCGATAACCGTTGCAACCCTTTTGTAAAAATGAGGGCTACCGATGAAGACAACGCATGAAAGACAGACAAAAACAGTGGTGAATTTGACAGCGACCCCGGTTCCGAGAACGATACCGAGCCACACCGCAGCCCGCGTGGGGAACGACTCTGAAGAAAAACGTGTACGTGCGACAAGATAGAGGCATAGCGTTACGCAAAAGGTCGCGGGAATGTCAACGAGTGCAAAACGTGATTCGTTGGTGGCGTGTAACATTGAGACTGCAAGCAGCCCTGCCGCAATTTGACCGATGCGTCTGCTGCCTGCATATTGCCCGATAGCATAGGTGAACCAGATTGTGGCAGTGGATAGGAGGACATTGATGCAGCGCGCCAATAGAATGACACGCGCTTCCGTGAGATGCAAGCCTGTCAGTGAAAGTAACTTGCCCACCGTCGCGATGCTATAAAACCACGCGGTTCCAGGCCAGTTGTAGGTTTCAGGGGGAGCTGTGAAGTGAACGAGATTCAATACATCTTGCGCAATAATTGTCTCACGCGGATCGGGCGTATCGGGCAACCCGACGCTTATACCGATAATACGAAGCCCGAAGCCTCCGATAAGAATCAGGCATATAACAACGTTGCGGGATAAGTTCAGGCGGTTTTTGACTGTGAGAAGGAGTCTCATTTTTTACCGTAAAGCCAGTAATTTTATTTAAACACACCCCATCGAAGCGATACCCATCTGATTCCCCCCTGCTTGCGGGGGGGGAGGGGGGGGGTAGCCTTGTCCAAGTGTGCATTTATTTTTAGATGTTACTATAACGCCAGTTTGCTGAATCCTTTCTGAGGTGTTGCGGGTTCTATTTTCGTAGCACAGCGGCGTGAATTGTAGCCAAGACTTTTAGTTTGTGGGTATACAGCGCAAATGAACACGATAGGCCACATACATCCAACTTTTATCAAACTCACGTTACGATAAATTGCCATCTTTGTCGCATAACCTGTTCGGTTGTGCACCCTCGGACGCAGGAAATTATCGGTTCCCTAAACTACAAAAATCCGACGAATGTCGCAACTTAGGTTATTCGTACCAGCTGGGGAACGGCAGCCCCTTCTTTTTCAGGCGCGCGAGCTCTGCCTTGAGGTTGCATTGCGATTTCTTGGTGCCTTGAATACTCGGTTCGAGAGACAGTTTGATTCGTAAGGTTTTCATTGCATCGTGAATCGCAGGATCAGTGATACCGAGCAGCTCAAGTACGCGCCGGTCAAGTTCTGCCCGTACGGGATCGTGCTTTTTTTTTTTCACACGGTAACACTCGTTAAAGGGGAGCAGTTTCTCACGTTTGAGCGTATTGAAAATAGCCTCCGCCTCCACGAGTTGCGCTTCTGTTAACGTGGTTACATCTAATGTGGGAAGCGTGCCGAGTGTTGTTAACGCCATCATGCCCCGCCCGGGTTGCTGTTTACTTGCATGCATCCAATGGCAGAGCAAACCGAGTGTTGAGTTGCTCCAGAGCATAAACGGGTATTCATACCTCGGATTCTCAAATGCCACGTTGCTTAGCGAGCTTACTCCGATGGCGGGTCGCTCTGTGAAAATAGCAATTGCTGAAGAGGCGTTAAATCTCATGTTGACATTGTAGTGTGCGCGGCTGTTGCGGGCGAGCAACTTTTGCAGCTTTGCCTCGCCCCCCGGACGTAGTACCCCGTGATAGTCAGGAAGTGCCTCCATTGTCCGCTGCATAGGCGAATTGACTTTCCAGAGACAAGGATAGGCATCCGTGTCAGAGCATCCCGCCGCCATATCAAAGGCCCCTCGCCCGCCGTCCCCATACACATCCAAATGAGACATACTGACGGTTGCGAGGTCGTCTACGCGGCATATCGGTATATCGTTTGTCTTTAATTCTGCAGCGATGTTCAGTTTCCCGTTGATAAGGTGGTGGCCTGTCTGAATCAGTTCCATCGCTTTTGTCCGCGTGGTACTCCATCCTTCGCCAACGTTAAGTGGGGCTTCTAAGACTTGGCCTACCTCATCATCGCCGATTTTGAGTGCGCCGCCGCTACTCGGTGCATCCTCCATTCGCCGGACGCTCTGACTTCGGTGAATCCGGTTCGCTATTTCCAGTGCTTCGAGCAGGTTTTCGGGTCTATGGTTGAGGCAGACAAATTTACCGCGTCCGGTGGTATCGCCGATGCCTTTGGTTGCGATGACCATGCATTCTGCCATCCCTGTATCTGCGGAGAATGCACAATTGACTGCATCGGCTTGGGCGATGGTAATGACGGTGACGTTATGGTATTCGGTTGCCCATACATCTCGGACTGTCTGCATGCTCGTTCCGGCGAGGATGGTTGCGGGGAGTATAAAGCCCATGGTACCCCCGCGTTTGAGTTTCTTATCCGCGAGGTCAACAAAGTAAGCACCGAGACCTGCCATGCCTGCCGCTTTAGAGATGCGACGGTCTTTACTGGCGACTGCCAGACGCATCGCCTCTGCGTCATCTTCGGGGCGGTCATGGCCTCTAAAGAGTCCCTTATTATCGCTGGCGTTGGCATCTGCATTCGGTTTCGTAAAGGGCGGATTCTGGATAACGATATGCCATTCGTTGTGCGGGAATGCCTGATGGAAATCGACGACCTCGTGTTTTTCGCCGCCGAGCCTTTCCGCCTTCGAGTCGTCCAATATGGGGAGTGGGGGCTGGTCGCTGAGCAGTTCCAACGATCCGACAGCATAGTAACCGCTGTCTAACAAGCCGTAGGGCGCGGTCAGCACACGTGTGCCACCGAGTTTGATATCGGGATACGTGCTTGCAAGCGCAGCGAAGGTCAGGTGTGTCGCGTTTGGCATAACATCTGCCCCGCCGATCTGCTGCTCTAACATCTGCTTGTGGATATCCTTACCGTTGCCACCTGCTTGTTCGTGCAGTGCAAGGACGCGCTGATAGACCCCATTGAGCAGGGCCCCGGTACCACACGCAAAATCTGCAACTTTCGGCAGTTTACCGTCCGGTAATTCCGGTAGGACGATTGCGGAGAGGAGTGCAGCGCTTTCAGGGAGCGTGTAATTCGCTTTGAGGTATTTCCGATCGATGATGAGTTTCTGGAAGACCATGCCCGTGAGTTCGTGCATTTGTGCCAACCCGGTATCCACAAGTTCTTTCGCAGCTTCGCAGAGGCGTGTGAGAATAGGGCTGACGAGGTTATCCGCGGTATCCAATGCTTCAACGAGATCACGGGCATCCTCGAAAATCGGTTGGTAGTTCACCTTAAGAATCGCGTTCCAATCCGTGATAACATTCGCGGAGTTCATGTTACGAAGCAGTTGTCCGAGCGAGCGAACATTTTCCATTTGCGCGATGCCTGCAAGCGCGCTTTGGAACACAAAAGCATCGGTGATAATAAGTGCTGCCATCCGAGATGTCTGTTCTCCACGGGTTTGGTGCAAGATTTTTTCAACCCTGTTCCCGATCCCGGGTCTATCGGCAATCGCGTCTTCGATCAAGTTCGCGGCTTTGTTGATGCTCAATTCCATCTTATTGGCTTCGGCTTCCAGTTGGCTATTGGGTGTTGCACCGATATGGAGTGCGTTGGCGATGTCTGTCACTTTACCTTTCGCCCAGCCGTTAGCGGGGAACTGTCCGGTGTTGCTCACGAGTTTATATTGAAGGTCTTCGGCATCAAGTAATGCCTGCTGGAGGTCGCGCCCGACTTCTGTTTTAAAGCGGGTGGGATATCGGATCGCCATGACGTTGTTGAGCGTCTGGGTGATGCTATCGTAGGCGCGGTCAGGAACGAGTTCACGCACGAGCCTGCTCTCTGCCTGTTCGCGCAGTTTTTCTTCGGTGTGTGTATCTGCGTATTTCGCTTCAATAGCGATCGGTTCACGTCCGCGTGCGGTTACAAAAGCATCCAGCTTTTTACTTCCGACTGTAAAGGGGTTCGCTTCCACTTCAATTGTCCAACCGTAGCGCATCGCCTCCAGGATATCTACGAGTTTGCTCGTGATACGGGTTTCAGGTTGGTTACGCATTAAGAAGTCTCCAATTTTTCAAAGATAGTTTGCCAACGTTCCGGATGATCCTCACCGATAGGAACGGGAACGAATCCTAAGTTGAGGTAATTCTTGATAGCAGGCAGGCGAAAATCGTCGGTGTCTAACATTACAGATGTTACATGCCGGGTGCTAAAGTAATATAGGAGAAATACGGTGAGCCATTTCCCGAGTTTATGTCCGGTGTGTTCTGGTAGAACAGCGAGCATATCAATATAGCCGACCTGTTTGCCGCGGATACACCTATGCCAACCGCACGCGGTGCCGATGGGCATGTCGTTGTGGACAACGAAACAGAAGCTGTTCGGATCAAAGTTGGGTTGGTTGATAACGTTGGTGTATGTATCTTGGGCGGTTCTACCGAGGTATACAAATGCTGTGTCCATGATGAGGGCCCAATGTGCTTCGTCGCCTTTTTGATAGGTTCGGATGTGATAGCCCTCTGGACATTGGAGCCGCGGCAGGTTCCCCAAATCGTGCTGGACCATTCTGAGTTGATCTTCCACCATACGTTTAACGTGATACTTTTGACCACAGTTCCTCGGAGAGTGTCGATTTAACGCTCGCAATTTGTGCGGAAGGATGCGGCAATTTCAAATTTTGAAAGATATTCCGCCATCGCTGCGATTGTCCTTCTTCAACGTAGACCGGTAGGAACCCTAAATTGAGATAGGTTTTAATGGCAGGGATCCGAAAATCGTCGGTATCCAGCATAGCACTTCTGAATCCGTTGTCCCGAAAGTAGTGCAGAACAGCGAGTGAGACCCATTTCCCGAGTTTGTGTCCGGTGTGTTCGGCAACAACGCCGACCATGTGTACGTATCCGACATCTTTTTCATCCACAGATTGTCGCCAAGCGCAGGCGGTGCCGACAGGGGTGCTACGGTGCGTTACAAAGTAGAGTCCATCTGGAACGAAGACATGCCTGCTTGTAATCTCGTTTCGTGTATCTTGAGCAGTGCGTTCTCTGCCCCCGAATGAATCACTAATAATACGTGCCCAATGCTCCTCATCGCCTTTGAGGTAGGTGCGCATACCGTAGCCTGCTGGAAGTTCTAACTTCGGTAAATCTTTTAAATTCGGACGTACCATCCTGAGCTGTCGCGGCATCTACCTCTCCTTGCTTTTTTTATATACGACTTACGCATCGTAGCACAAACTTCATAGTTTGTGCCGTTAGAATGTTATGTTTTCGAAAAAAACATCTCATAGAACGGAGCAGAGCCAAATTTGCGTAAGTCCTGTTATAGATGATTAGCGTTCCAGTGCGTTGAATTATAGCATACATCAAAAATTCGTGCAAAACCTTTACAATATTTTCCAAAAGCGGTATAATAGTTTTTAGTTGTCAGTTATCGGTAGGTGTCTACGCAATGTGAAATAACGACACAGTCGCAACAAAGGCGGGATATAAGTGAAACGACAGGATAAAAGCAAACCTAATATTGTGCTTGTCGGTTTTATGGGAACGGGGAAGACTTCTGTAGGGAAACGACTTGCTGCACAACTCCGAATGCGCTACGTGGATACAGACGACATTATTGAATGTGATAGTGGACGGCTTATCAGCGACATCTTCTCGGAGGATGGGGAGGCGATTTTTCGAGAACTCGAAAGTGAAGCGGTTCGTAAAGTGTCAAAATTAGACAATCACATTATCTCTACCGGTGGTGGTGTTGTCTTGAAGGAAACCAATATGGCGGCATTGAAACGTAACGGCATTATTTTCTGTCTAACAGCAACAGCAGAAGAGATCTATCGGCGGGTTCAACATCAGGCCCACCGGCCTCTGCTCCAGACACCGGACCCGCTCACAAAGATAAATGCTATGCTCGAAGAACGACACGCTTACTATGTAAAAGCCGATTATGTGGTGGAAACGACAGGATGCTCATTCGAAGCGGTCATGGCATATATCAAACGGGTGTTTATGGAAAGCATTAGGGATCCAAAATGACGAAAACGTTACGCGTGGAACTCGGAGCGGACAGTTATCCGATTGTTGTCGGAACGGGACTCCTGAACCGAGTTGGAGAGATTCTTACGCCGCATGTAAAATCGGGTAAGGTGCTGATTGTTTCGGACGCGTTTGTTAAAGCGCGCTACATGCCTATCGTTCATCGAAGGCTTACCGATGCCGGACTTGATGTAAATACGGTTGAAATTCCGGTTGGCGAAGAGAGCAAATCGTTGGCAGAATTCTCTCGGATACAGGATAGTTTGGTTGCAAACCAACTCGACCGTGGCTCAACGCTTATTGCTCTCGGTGGTGGTGTCATCGGGGACCTTGGTGGTTTTGCGGCAGCGGTTTATATGCGCGGTATCTCTTACATCCAGATTCCAACGACATTACAGGCTCAGGTCGATGCAAGCGTAGGCGGCAAGACGGCGATTAATCACCCGAAAGGCAAAAATCTCATCGGCGCGTTTCACCAGCCGAAGGCGGTCGTTATTGATGTGGACACACTCAAAACCTTACCGCAGCGCGATATTAGGTCCGGACTTATTGAGGTTATTAAGATGGGCGTTATCCGCGATGAACCGCTGTTTGAAATGGTTGCGGAAAACTTGGAAGCAATCCTAAATATAGAGGCGGCGACGCTGATTGAGATGATCTCAAGGGCTTGTGTTAACAAGGCGGAAATCGTCGCCAAAGACGAAAAAGAGAGCGGGTTGCGGATGGTGCTTAACTATGGACATACGTTCGGGCACGCGCTTGAGGCACTGACGCATTACAACAGCTACCAACACGGTGAAGCAGTCTCTATCGGGATGAATTGTGCCGCGCAGCTGGCGGTTCAATTGGGGATGTTCTCTGAAACCGCCTTTCAACGGCAGCGTTCGCTGCTGAAGCGTGCAAAATTGCCGCTTACGTTTCCAGCCGATCTGACGCCAGAAGCAATCTGTGATGCCATGTATTTAGATAAAAAGACACTCGGCGGTAAACGCCGCCTCATCTTACCAACGCGTATCGGGGAAGTTGTTATCCGGGACGATGTAGATGATCGTCAGGTTTTAGAAGTTATATCACAATGTTTTTAAATAGTTGTCGGTTTTCGGTGCGATTTTTCTGCGAAAAATCTTTCAGTCCTCAGTTAACACATTGTGGTGGTTACCTTTCATGCAACTGCCACAAGAAACCTCTTTAACTGATAACTGAAAGCGCAGCGTACTGAGGACTGATAACCACTTTTGAGGGATATAATATTTATGCTAAAAACAATTCAATGGATTGCCATCTGCTGGGTTTTATGTCTAAGCGTTGGCAGTGCATTTAGCCAAGGGCTCAGCCCGCCGTCAAATGTTTCGGCAGTGGATACGCCCAACGATGATGGCTCCAGTATCACAGTTACGTGGGACGCAGCGGTTGAGGAAAGTGGCATCAGTGGTTACCAAGTCCTCCGTCGGATTGCTGATGGCGAGTTGGAAGCGATCGGTGATTTGCTGCCTGCAGGCACAACAACTTATGTTGATTCGGCTATTGAGAAGGGTACGGCTTACGGTTATATTGTGCGTGCTGTTGGCGAAACAGAGGCAACAGTGGATTCCGAACAGACTGTTCCGGTTAAAGGGACAGGTGAATGGTTTCATACCGAAAAAATCCCGTTGCTGATTGCCATGCTGCTTTTTTCGGCAGCCATCGTTTGGAATATCTATGACGCGCGGAGTGGCAAAGATATATTTGTCCGGCGCATCCCCGGTCTTGAGGCGGTCGATGAAGCCATCGGTAGAGCCACAGAGATGGGACGTTCCATTCTATACAGTACAGGCTTGGGGGGTGTCAGTGGTGTCGCTACGATTGCAAGTATGACGATTTTGGGACAGGTCGCTCGGCGGACAGCCGACTATGAGACCGCCCTACGTGTGCCGTGTCGGGATCCGATTGTCCTAAATGTGGTGCGTGAAATGGTAAAAACTGCTTACCTTGAGGAAGGTCGTCCAGATGCCTACAATGAAGATGACATCTTCTTT
>RKRO01000323.1 GCA_007571355.1 Candidatus Poribacteria bacterium
GTTACAGGGTGAACAATACCGTTAACGCGAAGGTACGAGAATTAGATAACCTCAGCGATATCATCGACGATGCCGTCGCGGCGGGTGGAGATATTGTCGTGGTCAACTCTATCCAATTCATGATGGAGGACCCTACGCCTTTACAAGCACAAGCGCGGGCACTAGCGGTGAAAGATGCAGAGATGAAAGCGCAAACTTTAGCCGAAGCGGGTGGTGTTATGCTCGGAAAACCGATCACTATCACTGAGACATCGTACGCTCCGGGGCCCCCCATCGCCTATGCTGAAACTGCCGAGTTTGCTGACGACGGTGGGCGGAGTTCTACTCCCATCCAAGTGGGCGAACTTACCGTCGCCATAAACGTCACCCTCGTTTACGAGATTAAGTAAAGACCTTTCCCGAATAACCACAGGGACAGGCTCCAGCCTGTCCCTATCTTAATTTGACTACACGGTAAACTGCTTCAGGGTGTCGTCGTCTAAATTCTCTAAAATATCTTTCGTGTCCGGCTTCTGTCCTGTACTGAGTTCCTCCTCAGAGAAACCGTGGTCTGCAATTACCTCTTCGGCGACATAGATCGGGACATCGCAGCGAAGCGCGAGCGCGATAGCATCACTGGGACGACAATCGACTTGAACCGTTTGGTTTCCGTTCATGTTCACAGTTAGGTGTGCATAGAACGTCCAACGTTCATTCAGTTGTTCAACTGCATGAACACAGACATTTATAACCTTCGCTTCAAGCGTTTCAATCATCGTTTTGAGCAGATCGTGTGTCATAGGACGTGGGAACTCGACGTTTTCTAAATGCATCTGAATTGCTGACGCTTCCGATTCACCGATCCAAATCAGGAGTATCCGACTTGCATCGCTCTCTTTCTCTTTCAGTACGACTATGGGTGCCCCTGTACTTCGATCTATTGAGAGAAAGTGAACCTTAACTTCAGTCTGTTCTTGTTTTTCTGTATCCATTTGTCTATCCTTTCATACACACCGGCGTTTAAGGTATCACCCCTTAGATATTATTACCAGTGTGTGTTTCGGCATCAGGTAAATCATCTGAATCCACTTGTGCATCCACCATCAACCCGGAAGCGTAGTCCCGAACGGTGCGTGCGATTTTATCCGTATCAAGCCCGCTGAAACCGACAATCTCCTTGAGTAAAGGGACTGCTGCGCCAGCGTTGACGATTGAACCAAGGATACGGTTCATACCGTTGTTGCCATTGCCGTTATTTCCGAGGTCAAGGACTCGGATGCTTTCGATGCGTTCCGCGGGTTTCATCAACTCGCTTGTTACTTCGGGGAGTGATTCCACGAGTGCTAATATAGCATCACTAACGAGAACTTTCGGTTCTGTCTGATTCTTCGCGGCGATAGATGCCTCCTCGCCATCCGCTTTCGCTTTCGCCTCGACGAGGAGTGCCTCAGCGAGAATCCGTTGGGCTTGTGCCTGAAGTTCAGCGGATTCAAGTTCTGCCTTAGCAGCTTCAATAACAGCATAAGCCTCCGCATCAGCGTTGCGTTCTTTGGCGATGCGTTCTTTATCGGCTTCTTGCTCGGCACGGATGAGCTCGATCTTGCTTTTACGTTCCGCCTCTTCAAGTTCTTCGGCAGTTAAAACCGCTGCTTCGGCTCTCGCTTTTTCAGCAGAAATGCTCAATAGTTCAATGAGTGCGGTCTCGCGTTCCTTCTCTTTGATTGAAACTTGGATTGCGTTTTCGGCTTGCGCCTCTTTCTCTTCACGGTCCTTTTCAATCAGAACGATTCTGCTGGCGATGCTCGCTTCCTCTACAGCGCGTTCCTGCTCAATTTTAGCAGTTTCAACGGAGAGGTTACGCTCGATTTCTGCTTCCTGGACCGTCCGTTCCTGTTGCACACGTGCGATTTCGATGGCTTGCTTTTGCGAGATTTCTGTCTCTTCGACTTGGCGTTCTTGTTCAATCCGAGCGGTTTCTAAACGTTGCTTCTGCATGATCTCCGAAGATTTGACAGCCTCTTCTTGTTTAATACGTGCTTCTTCAACCGCTTGTTGTTGTTCAAGTTTGTGTGCCTCAACCTCGCGCTCCATCTCTGCCTTGTTGGTAGCGATCGCTTTTCGTTGCTCTTCTTGCGCGAATTCGAGCCGTTTCTCGACTTCTAACCCTTGCGTTTCTGTCTCTTCTTCGCGCTGTTTAATCTCAAGTTCGGCTTTGAGGCGATCCTCTTCACGTTTTACCTTATTTTCGTGTTCAATCCGAGCCGTTTGCGTCTGCTTATCTTCAACCTCTTGCTTGATCGTCTGAATGGCCACAACGTCAAAACGGTTGTTCTCGTCAAGGGCATCAAGTGGGGTCTGGTCAAGATTTGTGACAGCGACGCTTTCTAATTTAAAGCCGTTTTGCTCCAGATCATCGCGACAGGCTTCTTGGACTTGGTCAGAAAATTCTTGGCGTTTTTCGTGCAGTTCTTGAAGGTCCATGGTTGCCGCGACACTTCGTAGGACCCCTACAAGTTTGCCTTCAAGGAGTTTATTAACTGCTTCCGGGGTGAGGGTTTTATCACCGAGACTCGCGACAGCTTTGAGCACATCTTGTTCGTTTGGTTCAATCTTGACATAGAATTGCGCTTCTATATCAACCCGTAAACTGTCTTTCGTAATAAGTGCGCCTTGTCCTGTCCGTTCAACGGGTAACTGGAGCGTATTTAAGGAAATAAGTTGGTGCGTGTTGGTAATTGGGTTAATAAGGGTACCACCAAAGACGACGCGTTTTTTACGCCCTCCAGAGATGACTAACGCCGCATCCGCGGGTGCCTTTTTATAGAAGGAACGATAGACTAAGAGGAAAATAACGATCAGAGCAACAACGCTGCCGATGATAGTGAAAAACAAATTGGCATTCATGTTTTAACTCTCCTTATGTTATGACGTTTAACTTCATTTCTGAGACAGCAGGGCATGCACAGTATATTTTCTTGAATCTTGGGAACTCACGTACAAACCCGTATTTGTTTAATTCATGTTGAGGCTAATCTACTTCACTCTTTCTTACATCAAAGATCCGCTTTGTGCGATCATAGTTTATAAGAATTACGGTATCTCCTTTGACAGGAGTGGCTTCATCAGATTTTGCACGACAACTGACCGTTAACTCCGGACCATCTGGAACTTGGACACGCGCTGTTCCAAAAGTTGTCGTAATTTGTCCACTAATCACGCGTCCGCTTAAACCGAGGAGATGTACATCGCTGATGGCTCTTTCGCTTTCAGGGAATAATTTTGAAAGGGCGAGAGATATATAGCGGGTACAGACAAAACAACAGAAAAAAGCAATAACACACGATATCCAAACCCACCCGGGTCTATCTGGAACATTAAGGGATGCATTGGCAATAAGTCCAGCAACACCCCATGTCCCAAATAGCGACATCAGCACAATCATCAAGGGGACTCTCCCCACATTCAGAAACCCAAATACGTCACCGAAAGAGAAACTCTGCTCGCCCGCATCTACAGCCACATCTGCATCCGCGTCTATGTCGGCATCCATGTCTACGTCGGCATCTATATCCACATCCGCATCTATATCTACATCCGCATCTATGTCCATATCCGCATCTATATCTACATCCGCATCTGCATCTGCATCACCAAAGTCCATTGCTCCCATAGCAAGTCGAAAGACTGCAAATATGAACACAATAGTCAACGGTGCCGTAAACCAGACATTATACGAAGCGAGGAAATAAGTCAGGAATTCTTTCATGGTTCCTTCTCTACTTTCTGACCTGTTCAGTGATGCACAGATAGGCACAGCGGGCTGAACGGAAGTTGATATTATCAATCCAATGGACATTACGTAGAACGCTGATTTCAAGCCTTGCTTGATTGAGGAGTCGATGCTTGAACTGGCGGATCAATTTCACATCGCGAATCTCGGTGAATAACAGGTTACACCGGATATTCGCATAAGAAACGCCGAGGCTGCCTATATACCTTTCATCTAAAATCAGCACCCGCCGCGTCGTAATAAAAACGAAATCCGGACGCAGCAGATCTGAACGCCCGAGGATGCACAAACAGACATCTTCATCCTCGCCTATTTGCGCTTGCACAGTCTTTTGAATACGCGGTGGCATTTGGGCAAATTCAGCCATGGTATTTCGCGACCCAATCTATCTTTGGCAAGAATAGGATCGGTTGTGAAAATGGAGGTGGCGGGAATCGAACCCGCGTCCGAAGGCAGTTCAATAGAGGCTACTACATGCTTATCACAGGTTTTAAAATTCGCCTACAAGCCTCCCCTGTGCAGGATTCATCATAGGCTATCTCAAAAGTGATTCGCGGCACGCCCCTTGAGAATCAGCGAGCGGCTAGCCCGTATTGCGACGCTTTAACTTCCCTGACGCGCAACAGGTCGGTCAAGCGTAGCCGCGTTTAGGCAGCT
>RKRO01000404.1 GCA_007571355.1 Candidatus Poribacteria bacterium
AAAGGTTCGTCTCAAGTTTCAGGTGCCGACAGGAAAATTGTATGATACCTCCAAGGTCCTCGATGTGCTACAGCAGAATTTTAGCACGGTTGGGCTTGAGGTTACCGCTGCTGCAGGTGAAATTTCGGAAAGTGACTATCAAAATAGCGTGCTGGAGGCGTTTGATCAGTTGGGCATAGCAGCAGAGGAAGTGGAGTGATCGCTGCAAAGGTCGTATATCCGAGCTTGCCTCTGCAGGAGTAGATCCCTTTGGAAGGGACACCTGGGGCGGTTACGCTCGGGGATATTGAGACAGGAAAGGACCTTTTCACCAGATTTCTCACCGGATGGGAAGACACTTGCCTCGGGGTCTCAGGATGGGACAGTGCTGCTGTGGGACATCAAACGCGCCGCTGACCGCTAAACTTCAAAAACCGTGGGTGTCAATTTAGGAATATTTGTAATATTTTGAAGACGCGTCTCCACAAAGAAGTTGCTTTAAATTTCAAGATGTTTTAAAATAAAGGAAATACGATAGGAAAGGTCCTCTTAAGTGTCTGAACTGCTACGGTAATGAGGGATTTAAGGTGGACAATCAAACAGTTCTTAGCAAGGAATTTATCAAGCGGAAACTTGTAGACAATCGGAAGACCCTGCGGAAGTATGGGGTCAAACGAATCGGATTGTTCGGATCCTACGTACGTGAAACAGCAACTACAGCCAGTGATATTGATTTGCTTGTTGAACTCGAAAGATTGACTTTCCGAGATTATATGGGGTTGGTTCTTTTTCTCGAAGATCTGTTTAAGAAGAATGTTGACCTCGTTACCCCCACCTCCATTAAACCAGGTTTCAAGCCTTACATTGAGAAAGAGATAGAATATATTGAGGAATTATAACTTATATCTCCAAGATATAGTAACTGCAGCTGACCGTATTGCATCCTACGTCGAAGGTGTAACTGACGGTGAGTTTAAGGCGGATCAGATGCGGATTGACGCGGTTATCCGAAACCTTCAAATTATCGGTGAAGCTGTCAAGAAAATCCCCAATGCTATTAGGGAAAGGGCTCCAAGCATTCCATGGCAGGAAATTGCAGCATTGAGAAACAGAGTGACTCACGTATATTTTAATGTGGATCTTAATATTACCTGGGATGTGGTACAATTTGAACTTCCTATGTTAAAAACACAAATTCAACAAATCCTCGACTCGGTCTATCACGAGTCCACTAACCTTGAAAATCTTTGAATCCTGCCCTTACATGAATCCCCCCCATTTTTTGCAGAATTATGCACCAGTTTGACTCCTAAAAAGCGTCACTATAGCGCGATTGGAGGATACTCATGAAAACCACTGATGTTGAACTTATCCATCGCGTTCTTGATGGCGATGATACCGCTTTCACAGTGCTTGTGCGGAAATACCAAAAGCCGGTGCACGCGCTTGCCTGGCGGAAAATCGGGGATTTCCATATCGCTGAAGAGATTACGCAGGATACATTTCTAAAAGCATATCAGGAATTGTCGACACTGAAGAAACCGCAGCGTTTTTCAAGTTGGCTCTATGTGATTGCTGCAAACAAATGTAGTACATGGCTACGTAAGAAGCGTTTACGGACAGAGCCGCTTGAAGATACGCGCCTCCCAAAGGCGACGTATTCCGGGTATGTCGATGCGGAAAACGAGCGGATAACGGCAGAAGCACAACGCGAAGCCGTCAAAGCGTTGCTTGCGAAACTTCAGGAGAGTGAACGCACAGTTATCACATTGCACTACTTCGCTGAGATGTCCAGTGCGGAGATCGGTGCGTTTCTGGGTGTATCGGCCAATACGGTCCGAAGTCGTTTACGCCGCGCGCGAAACCGATTAAAGAAGGAGGAGCCCATGATACGAGAAGCTTTAGAGCATTTTCAAATCACACCGAATCTTACGGAGAATATCATGCGCGAGATTTCGCGTTTGAAACCGATGACACCCTCAGGCAGTCAACCGTTGGTGCCGTGGGCGATTGCCGTTTCTACGTTGGCAGTTGTCTTTTTGATGTTAGGTGTCGGTAATCAATACTTGTCGCGTTTCCAGAAACCTTACAGTTTCGATGCACCATCAGAGATGACAGTTGAAATCATCGAAGCACCCGTTGTGCTGAACCTTGAATCTAAGATAGATGTTCGGACACAGTTGGGAAATGTCAGCACACCGAGCAAAAGTAATACCACCAATCCGCAGCCTAACAATGTTTCGGCATCGGTTGCAGACGCACCATCAGAGGAAATAGGTACGGACTATTCTCAATGGGCGTTGCCCAAAGCGGCGAAAGCACGTTTCGGAAAAGGCAGTATTAATGCAATTCAGTTTTCACCGGATGGAACGCAACTTGCAGTCGGGAGTAACATCGGTATATGGCTGTACGATGTGGAAACAGGTGAAGAGAAGTCTTTGTTTAAAGGTGTTTGCCGATTCCTTGCTTTTTCGCCGGAGGGTCGTTTCCTTGCCAATAGTGGCGGAGATTCTGACGGGTCGAAAGTCCAATTGTGGGAGATAACCTCCGGACGTGAAATCTTATTTCCTGATGTGTATGATACTGCTAAAGCCTTACAGTTTTCTTCAGATGGGAAAACGCTTGTCAGTGTGGGGAGTGGCGGACAGTTTATCATCCGTTTGAATATTGAAACTAAAGAGATGACTGCAAGGTTTTTCAAGCGTGGTGAACCATCTGCAGGTGCAGGAATCTACGCAATTAGAGACGATAAAGTTGCGAATGGGAGATCAGATGGGAAGATCGAATTATGGGATATAGCGGCTTACAAAGCGTTATCCACTCTCAACGGGTATACAGATTTGTCGATTCAACAGCCGATCCAACCAACGTTTATACCGAAAAAACATAATATTTTAGCAGTGGCGTTTTCACGCGACGGCTCGCGCCTCGCCAGTGCCGGTAGAGATAAGACAGTGCACTTATGGGATCTCACCAGCCCGGATAACTCGAACAAACGGATGACACTCCAAAAACATACGGGGTGGACGAATGTGTTAGCCTTTTCGCCAGATGGGAAAATGCTTGCCAGTGGAAGCACAGATAAAACAGTACGGTTGTGGGATACCAGCACCGGCGAACCGCTGTCGACATTTACTGGCCATATTAACGGTATTAGTGCCTTAGCGTTTTCGCCGGATAGCAGAATGCTTGCAAGCGGCAGTGCAGATGGCATGATCCGGTTCTGGAATACACAAACTGCGGCTCCGTTGGCTGACTTTATCACTGGACATACACAGTCGATGCAGGCAGCGGCTTTCTTTGAGGATAATTCCACGCTCGCGGGTGTGGCATCTAATGGTGTGATTACCTTTTGGGATCTGAAAACATTGCATAGGTCGGCTATCCAAGATGCGGGACAGCGGGATGGGGTTCCGACTATAGCATTTTCACCCGATGGCACGAAACTCGCCAGTATAGGGGCAGAAGGGGCTAGCGTTTCCTGGGGCTCCGCCAGTTTTTCTGTTTGGACTCCAGATAGTTTGATTCGCTTGACAGATGTAAAGACAGGGCGTGAACTGACAACCTTGCAATATACTCTGGGAGCTAAAGAATTGACCTTTTCTCCTGATGGCGAAACGGTAGCGTTCACGGGGCTTGGCGAAATTCGCTTGTGGAATACAAGGACCGGTGATGAACAGGCAATACCTCTCGCTGATCTGAGTGCCGGTATTCCTCGTAATATCCCCAGAGTTTTGGCATTGGCATTTTCCCCACATGGTACATGGCTTGCTAGTGGAACTAATCAGGGGGAAATCCAAATGTGGGACGTTGTGACCGGTAGAGGTTTGAAGGTCTTTGCAGAGCCGACGGAACAAGAGGATCTCGGGCGCATTTTGGCGTTAGCATTTTCGCCAGACGGCACCTTGCTCGCCGCCGGAATACGTGGTCACATCCATCTATGGGAGGTGGATACGGCAAATAAGCTGTTATCGGTTAACACTGAACATAAGCGAGGGGAGAAGCCTTGGGAGAAGCCTTTCCAGGGTGCTGCTGAACCCTTGGTATTTTCGCCAGACGGCGCGGTTCTCGTTAATGGACTTCACATGGGATCAATCCAATTATGGGACGTTACGACAGGAGACAAAATCGATGCGCTTGACGGGCATACACAGCAAGTAGAAACGTTAGTGTTTTCACCCGATGGCACAACGCTCGTCAGCACTGCTAAAGATGGCACAATTCTCCTATGGGATTGGAACGAAATGCTCGAAGGTTCAGCCGAAAGCGAATAATGGTAAAATAGATTGTCGCGGAGGTAACCACTTGCGGATTCCAAGTGATTACCTCCATATCCTTGCCCCTTTGTCTTAGCATTACACCTTCCTGTTTCTATTACACTTCTTCGCTAAATTTGTGCTATAATTCTTCGAACAGAAAGAAGTGATTACCGGTCCTCCTTACC
>RKRO01000552.1 GCA_007571355.1 Candidatus Poribacteria bacterium
AGAATATATTCAAACCTGATAAATCCGTTTGTGACATTGTAATTGGATCGTACCTGCAATCAATCCACTTCAAAGGTTATCTTCAGGTTCCCCACATCACAGAAATACAATCCAGAAGGAGGAAATTCTGACTATGTATCGTCACTTTTTCTTATTGATTTCCATGTTACTACTGTTAGCAAGTACCGCCATGGCTGCAGGTGAAAAACTGGCACTTGTTGGCTCCGGGGCACCGGATCCGAAGGACGATCTCCTTATAGAATACCTTGAGAATTGGGGATACGTCGTCGAACCGCATGAGCATTTGGCGAAGCACCCCGTCAATCTTGCGGATGTGGATCTTGTCTTCATTTCGGAATCAACGTCGAGTGCAAACATTCTGGATGCTTACAAAGATTCAGCCGCCCCAGTCGTCAATGCAGAAACCTGGACTTACGACGACATGGGGTTTGCTCCAGATGGTACGTTCAACTCCGATGCAGGCGATAAACTGACCATCGTTGATACGGAGCATCCGATAACCGAGGGGTTTAAAGGCGATATTACAGTCAGTAAACCCGCGGCACAATTGATGACGTGTGAAGGCTTTGAAGGCGATATTGATGTCTTAGCCGTTCGCGCCGACAACGACAATTTAGTCGCCATTTCTGTCTATGAAAAAGGAGCGAAAACGATGCAAGGCGCAACAAAAGCGATACACGTGAACATCTGGCCCCACTCCACAGGCTGGCAACAGGTAACAGAGGACGGGTGGGAACTCGTCCACCGCTCAATCCTCTACGGTTTGGGTCAGATTCCCTTCGATGTCAACCATCAAGAGAAACTCGCTGTTACGTGGGGACAAATCAAAACGGCACATTAGCCAATGATCGCGGGATTCTAATTTGACCTTATAACAGGGAAGCGGATCCCGCGTCGAGAAATACTGTGCAGTCTGGATGCGTTTGTAAGATAGAGGCGGGGTGCATCGGCGTTATTTCACCGTGTAAGCAGTTTCGCACCGCCTCTGCTTTTCGCTCATCTGGCACCGTGCAAATAATCGCTTTCGCCTTCATAATTTGCCGGATAGACATTGAAATCGCTTGGCTCGGCACTTCATCAAGTCCTGTGAACCAACCTTCACCGACCTGCTGAAGCCGACACGCCTCATCTAATTCGACGAGGATATACGGGGCTTCTGTCTCAAAATCCGCCGGTGGATCGTTGAACGCGAGGTGTCCATTCTCACCGATGCCGACGAACGCCACGTCAATCTCATGTTGCGAAATAATCCGATTGAGCCGATCACATTCGGCTTGCGGATCGTCCGCTTCGCCGTTAAGAAGATGCACCGTGCCGGGCTGAACAATATCCACAAGACGTTCCCGCAGATATTTGCGGAAACTGGCAGGATGTGTATCAGGAATGCCAATGTACTCATCGAGATGGAACATCGTCGTGCTGTCCCAACCAATTGTCTCATCCGCGGTCAGCACTGCGAGAAAGTCAAATTGTGACGCGCCTGTCGCGACGATGAAACGCGCGTGTCCATTGGTGTTAAGTGCTTCGCGCAGTTTTCTACTGGCGACGTGCGCTGCTGCTTCGCTTGTTTCTTGTTTGGTCGTTGCTTTAAAAATATTCATTTCTTTAAAATCTTTGTGAAGTCCCGCTTCCAACTCGGCGAGAGGGCAGGTAGTTTTCTGGCGCGTGCGATCTTCTCCTGGTTGTCCGTATCAAAATAGCGAAGGTTGACGATCTCCGTGACACTCATCGGTTCCGACGCAACCTCGACGCGTGCGATTGCATCGCCAGCAGTGATTTCACCCTCTTCAAGTACTCGGAAATAGAACCCAACGCGTCGGCTCTCTAAGAACTGTTTCGGAAATTCCGGCAATCCCATTTTGTATGCCAGTTTGAAGCAAGGTACGCGCGGTTGCGTAATCTGTAATTTGACTGTCGCGCCTATCTGGAAGATGTCGCCGATATGAACTGCCTCTTCCAGCAAGCCTTCAACGGTAAGGTTTTCGCCGAATTGTCCATAACTCAAGTCGTCTCTACCCAATTCTCGCTGCCAGTAGGCATAATGCTCAAACGGATACCCATAGACGGCTTTATAGGTGCCGCCATGCACCCGCAGATCGGCTTGTCCATCACCGTCAATGTTCTTTTCTCGAAGCGTGACAGTGCCTGACACGGGTTCTTTAAAGATGCCCGTATAGACGGTTTTGCCGCCGTATTGAATAGGTTTCGGTTTTGAAACGTTAATTGATAGAAGTTTCATAACGCCACAGTATACTGATTTTTGAAGTTATGTCAAGCGAAACACAAATTTTTTCTCGATATGCAACCTTTCGCTTCTTAAATCGCGTCATTAATAGTAACAGCAGTCCGACAGTCGAGTGTTAAAACCGCGCGACTATATTCTACATGGGAGAAATTTGATGCAAAACGAAGATGCACAACTCGTCAACCGCTGTTTGTCAGGCGATGAGAATGCCTTCACTGCGCTGGTGAAAAAACACCAGAAGAACATCCACGCGCTCACTTGGCGGAAGGTTGGCGACTTCCATATCGCGGAGGAGCTCACCCAGGACACATTTCTCAAGGCGTATGAAAAACTCGCGACGTTGAAGAACCCGAACCAGTTCGCCGGATGGCTTTATGTCATCGCAGATCGTCTTTGCATCGCTTGGCACCGAAAACAGAAGCCACAAATGGAATCGTTGGAAACCATAAGCGAAGAAGAAATCGACGGATTAGCCTACCGTTCCTACGAAGATGCGCAGCGCGAGGATGCCTCCGTTGAATACCGCCGGGGATTCGTCAAAAACCTTCTTGAACAACTCCCGGAGAGCGAACGCACGGTTATGACACTGCACTATCTCGGCGAAATGACGTGTAAAGCGATTGGCGAGTTCTTAGGGGTATCACAGAATACAGTTAAGAGCCGTCTTCAACGCGCCCGCAACCGTCTAAAGGAGCAAGAAAACATGATTCGCGAAACCCTCGGCAGTGTCGAATTACCTGCCACTTTCACTGATGGCATCCTACGGCAAGTTGCCGACATCAAACCGATAACGCCGACCAGCAGCAAACCTATCGTGCCGTGGGCAGTCTCTGCCGCGACAGCGGTCCTTATCTTCTTCATGATGGGTGTTGGTTCTCAATACCTCGCCCGTTTTCAGAGACCGTATAACGTAAACGCGCAATCGGAAACCACAGTTGAAATCATTGATGCGCCGATTGTTCTTGACACACAAGCGAAACGGGATTTACGCAACCAAGCCGGACGTTTCTATGCTACTGGTAAAAGCATTGGTGCCGGTCCGCACGTTTCGGAACCGGTACTATTCGCCGCAGCGGAAGTGGAAAAGGAGGCGCGCCCGTTAACAAAACAACAATGGATCCAAGTAAGTGGGCCAGAAGAAGCGCGTTCAGTATCAGGCTTATCGGCAAGTTCTTGGGGCACTGTCTATGCGGCTTCAAAGATTGGTATCTACAAATTAGCACCAGACGCATCAGCATGGGCTTTCATTAGCCCACTTCCGCCAGAAGCCTCTGTAGACAATCACGGAATACGGATGGCAGAACGAAACAATACCCTTTATCTCGTCTTTACCAATAGCGTGTTCGCTTCAAAAGATAGAGGCGAGACATGGACAAAACTTGGTGATCGTCCAAAGGGAGTCGCTGTCGGGCTAGTGATAACGGATGAGGCATTATACCTCGCGCTTCGAGATGAAGGCATTTTCCGGTCTACAGATGCCGGTAAACAGTGGACTCCACTTAATTATGAAATAGAAAACAGCAGGATTGGGGCAATAGCTGCTGTTGAAAACACAGTGTTTATCGGGACAAACAAGGGGCTCTACCGCTTGCATTCAGAGACGTGGGTAAAATTGCCGATTACCACCAAAATGATTCACTCTTTGTCCGTCTCCGGAAATAATCTCTATGTTGGGACAGGACGCGACCTTTCTCAATTAGAGGCTCTGGAAGGAAAGGAGGTCCTGGCTGAGGTTATGCGCAATGTCAATTCTGATGTCCGGACATGGGAGGTTTTCCATTCAAGCGATTTGGGCGATTCGTGGACCGATATAACGCCAACAAGCAAATCACTAATGATGAAAATCTCGTCGGGTGTTAAAGTTTTGGCAGCCAAACAGAGCGTTTTGATATTAGGAGTGGTAAGTTTTCGTTCAACCGACGGTGGAAAAACGTGGACAGAATTAGGTCAGGATTCATGGACAGCGCTTAGTTGGATCCCTGCAGTAGCCGTGGATGAAAAAACCTTCCTCAAGGTCGAAATTCCTGGGCTGACACGTTCAACCGATGGCGGCAAATCGTGGCATTCATTTACGAATGGGATAATCGGCACTTCAATACGCAACTTAGTAGGGCTCGAAAATGAGTTTTACACAAGTACCTCCAAAGGTATAAC
>RKRO01000232.1 GCA_007571355.1 Candidatus Poribacteria bacterium
TTGAGAGCAATGAGCAAAGGTATCGGAATGGGTTCTGTATTGAAAGGGGGTGTTAGGTGAGTCGGAATGGATGTTTCCATGTGCGCTTGTTTCCTTTGGGTGCTGGCAGCATCAACTGCTGTGTTTTCTGTTGTTCTTTGAGCATGTCCAGTAGGTGTTGTTCGCGTTCATGAGCGATGGACAGTTCGGTTTCAAGGCGTTCAATATGAGATTTGAGTAACGTGACCATCTCGGAATCGTCCGTTTGGACAGGTTCTGATATGTCCGAAGTTGTCAAGTTGTGTTTCCCGTTTTGTCCGTTTGGGTTTTCTAACTTGGATATATTTAGTGTTCCGTAAACGCGTTGCAGCTCGGCAACATCAATACATTTACGACCTTTGGCATCTAACTGAAAAGAGATAACGCCCTTGTCCATATCGGAATATAGTGTCGTTTTTGAAATATCAACGAGTTTGAGTGCTTCAGTGACAGATAACTTTGACATTCCTGTTTCCTCCGTTTCTGTTTAATAACGGAAATTTTCGGAATCAGATACAGATAAAGGAGAAAATATGTTTATTTCAGAAAGGAAAACAACAGTTGCTTGTACATTCACATGCATAGTGTTCTTAATCTGTTCGGGACTGATATGTTATCAAGTGTCTTTTTCGGACAAAACAGAACATAAGCATTATTCTGTAGCGTTTAGTGATAAGAGCAAAGTTTATGATGGCGATACGATTTTAGATGTTGCTGTTCGGCTGTGGACTTTTGATAAGTTTGAGACAGATGTGGAAGTGCTGTGGCCCGGTGTTGTCCTCAAAGGCGATAGTCTTTATATGATGACAGACATTCGTATTGCTGGCATTGATACGCCTGAGATGCGTCCGCGGAAGGCGGGACGCACGCGAGCGAGTTTGGAAAAAGAGAAATCAGCTGCAGTCGCTGCCCGACAGGCGCTGTTAGATATTCTCAAAAAACACGCTTATACCTTCACACTTTCTAATCCACAGATTGGGAAGTATGCGGGTCGGATTGTTGCAGAGGTGCATGTCGGGCCGGCGCGGCAAAGTGTTTCAGAGTTGCTGATTCAGATGGGGCATGCCAAACCGTATCAAGGTGGCAAAAAACCGCAGTGGCAGTGGTGAGGTGCGTATGGACATCAAGGAAGCGATTGAATCACTCTCTGAATCGATGTTGAAACCTGTTGAGGAGTTAGAAGAACGGCGTGCTGAACTTCGGGATCGGTGGTTCGAAGTCGGTGATGATGGTGTTTTGCGTATGCGAAAACTTCGGTTTGAACTGAATGACAAGATTCACCATGTGTATTTGCTTGGTTTAGAACGCCCTTCAGGTTTAATCGTAGATGAAGTGAACACGGAATTAGAAACCGATCTTGAATATGATAAAGATGACTTTGTGGTTGGCATGTTCTCTGGAAAGGAGGAGACGGCTTTACTGAAGGTCGAGATAAAAATGAAAGAATCTGTTGTGTCGGAGGGGCTGCTTGCACTTCATCAATATGCTGCGCGGCAGTTCAAAGAGATCGTAATGACAGCATATCCGGACATGGCAGAAGTGTTGAACCCTGACGAAATAGAAACACAGCATAAAGCAGAAGGAGCATAAAAATGGAAAATGTAGGTCAATTACTTTCATCGCATGCCTCTGCACTGGACAGTGCGGTGAGTTCACTTATTAAAAGTGCGATTGTTGCAGATACTTATGCTAAAGATTGTGCGATAGAACGCACACGGCAATTGCTACAAGCACCGCCCTCGGTGTTTGAACAATATATTTTATACGAAGCACCGGGCACAGGTGGCACCCCGGAAAAACGGTTGCTCCGGTTTGAGTTATTAGTGCCAACCTTTATCTTTGCGAACAACGAACCTTTAGTTATCACGAAATATACGATTGCCTCTACGTTCGAAGCACATATCAAAAAGTCTTTAGGGGTGTCCAGCACGACAGCTATGAAAGGTGGTGTGTCAAGCGGATTTCTGGGTATTCCTAAGTTTAACTTTGATATATCTACGAGTGTTACCGTGGATCATAACTCTGAAAGCGATCAACGCAATACATTTGATTTAAGTATAGAAATGGGACAAGGGCAGCATGCTGTAGGGTATGTTGAAGTTGTGAAAGCGTTCACGCGAACCATCAATACAATTGTGGACTTTATCTGTAATGAAAGTTTAGACAATCCGAGACCCGTTTCTGAGTCTGAAGCCCAGCAACTGCATGAAGCAGCGAATGTACCGATTACGGATGTGAGCACCACAAATGACGAGGCGATTGCACAACCGCAACAACAACCTGATGCGAACTAGCCCGAAAGCAACTATAGAAAAATAAGGAGCATACAGCATGGATTTAAATATTGTCAAATTTACACGTTCCCTCGATGGACGGGATATTGTTTTTGAAGGCGTGGGCGTAGACGAATTTGAGGACCCGAGTGTCATTATTAACTATAGCCTTCGCACTTTTGAAGTCAATGGGGTTGCAATAGAACCGGATGATGACCCGTCTGATACCGTTCCTGTGCATATTAATGGTGTTTTTTTGGGGGATGCGAATGATGACACATTAGAAGGCGAATGCGATGTCTATGCATGTAGACGTATTATCTTATCCAAGTGGACACCGTCTCCACCGAAACCGCAACCGCCACGCCCCCCGAAAGACCCGAGGCCCCCGATAGAATTCCCTGACCATGATGCGACCCTTGAAGAGATTAGAGCGTATGAAGCCTGGTATGATGAAGGCGTTGCGAAGGGATATAGAGGCTTTACAGGTGGGGGTTCGCCTGTGCTGCGGGATAGGAAACAGAACCCGGATACAAACGGCTATGCATGCATTTGTAGGCATAAAAATGGCAAATATCTTGTCGTTGGGTCTGTCCGACAAATTCATCACTGCTTTGATTTTAAGATAGAGGATTCCCGAGATATTGTCTTAGAGCGTCTTAGCCGAGATTATGAATGTGATTCACTTGAAGCAGCTATACAGCTTGCAGATAAAATGACGAATGAATACGAACCTATGGTCGTGAGATTCCTCAACTGGACCTACCTGTCAGCAAAATCGGGTGATGCTAAGGCAACACTCAAAGCGAAATACCGCACATGGAAACAGAACGTCCGCACAGAGAAAGCAGACTATCCAGGCGGTTTAGACGTTCAGTGCTAATTGGCATGGAGGGCAGTCCCGATGGTAGATATAGACCACACCCGTTTTGATACAGCGATCCAGGACATTAACCACCGGTTGAACGAACTGGTGGTTGGACAAGGTGAGATCAAAGCGGAAGTTGCAGAAATGCGTGGCGAGATGAAAGCATTTGATGAACGCTTGGAGTCTGAAGCACAACGCAATACCACAGATCACAGTAGGATTGTGTCACTTGTGGAAAGTTACAAGGACGATGTAGATGCGGAAATCCAGATATTGCGTGCAAGTTACGACGATCAGCAGTCTACACTGGATAAACGGAAGGGGGCGCACAAAGTAGTCTGGTGGTTCGTGGGTGCGCTGCTTTTGTTAGTGTCGGGAGCAGCGGGACATTATCTGCCGAAACTTTTCAAACTCTTAGGGCAATAGGTTATGAATATTTACACACAAGTTGCCATCGGATGTGGACTTCTGATTTTAGGCTACTTGCTTAGAGTTTTCACGGATAGACGCCCCAAGGAGCCTAAACCCTCAGCGTTTCTGCAGCTGTTCCAAAACAATCGAGAGTTGGATAGCACGATTGCGATGGGTTTCACTTTCATTGGGTTCTTTATTGTTGTCGGTGCGATAGCGAGTATCTTATTACAATCCTTACCTATTCCTGAACAGTTATGGAACATTGTGAACATGTTCGAAAACTTTATTCTGATGATCTTGAGTAGTTTTTTTACAAAATCTCAAATGAACAAAACAGGAGAACAGTAATGTCCGTTCAGACAGATATGCTTACGGTGCTGGAGTCGATTGACAAGAAGTTAGCAATACTTGTGGAACGGGAGTCAGCACTTCCTGCAGCGATAGAAGTAGCACCGGCTATAGCACATGATCCTTACCCATTACTCACTGTCGGATTACAATATTTAGGCATGGACGAGGACGATCACCGCGAAGAATTAATGGCTTTCTTAGAGGAACAGGGGATTCTTATAGATCCGTCTGTAACCGCTTGGTGTGGTGCTTATATAGATGCGTGTCTGGGTCGTGCGGGGTATGAACAAGTCGGTTCGTTAGCAGCAAAGGATTTTTCTATTATAGGCACAGTGATACAGCGAGGCGAAAAAAACTGTCTCTGCAATTGGCGGAATCATGTAGCCATTTTTGCGGGGCGTGTGCATAAAAGCGAACTTGCCAAGCTACCTTCTCAAAAAATCACTTCGCTTGAAGTCTGGGAAAAACTTGAAGCGGATGATGGCGAT